>JALZIL010000112.1 GCA_030860305.1 Actinomycetota bacterium | reverse complement strand
GTTCACCAAACTGCTCGAGGTCGGCCGGACCATCACCGCTGCTCCTTCCCCGCACGCCCTGGACGCGGCTATCCGGGATGCCGCTCTCTCGCTGCTGCGCGGGGAACGCTGCCACCTCGTACAAGTCAGCGCACTGGTTGATGAGCACCTCAGCACCATGTCCGGGCAGTCCGTCGACGCGATCAGCCGCACCCTGCTGACCCGCGCGGTGGCCGAAGGTGGGCCGGTGGTGGCCCGTACACCGACCGTCGACGAGAGCCTCATGCTCGCCGGCCTGCGCTCCGTGCTGGCCGCGCCGATCCTCGTCCGCGGTGAGCCGGTCTCGTGTTTCTACGTGACCCACCGCCACGTGGACGGGCTGTTCGGGGACCAGGAGATCGAGCTGGCGGGATTCATCGCCACCTTGGCCGGGGCAGCGCTCGAACAGCTCGGCAGTGAGACCAGGTTCCAGTCGCTGGCGCAGAACTCCAGTGACGTGATCACGTTGATCGACATCGAGGGCATCGTCAGCTACCAGAGTTCGGCAGCAAGCCGGGTCTTCGGCCTGCCTTCCTCGGGGCTTGTCGGTCAGCCAGTGACCAACTGGGTGCACCCGGCGGATCTGGCCAGGTTCGCCGACGCGCTAGCGACAGCGGCACGTGGCGAGGAGATCCGGGTGGACTGCCGGTTCCAGCACGCCGACGGCTCGTACCGGGTCGCCGAGACCGCGGTCACCAACCTCCTGGACGAGCCCACGGTGTCAGCCTTGGTGCTCAACACCCGAGATGTCACCGAGCGGCACGCCCTCGAGGAAGAGCTCCGGAAACGTGCCCTGCACGATGCGCTGACCGGACTGCCGAACCGAGCGTTGTTCCTCGATCGCGCCCGACAGGCATTGGCCCGCGGACACCGTAAGCCGGGACCGCTGGTGGTCGCGTTCATGGACCTCGACGATTTCAAAGCCGTCAACGACACCCTGGGGCACCGGGTCGGCGACGAGTTGTTGTGTGTGATTGCCGCGCGGCTGGCAAAGTGTCTGCGGCCGGGCGACACCATCGCCCGCCTCGGTGGTGACGAATTCGCCATCCTGCTCGAAGATTCCGACTTGTCCACGGCAATCACAATCGTCGAGCGGATGCTTGACGTGGTGGCCGTTCCGGTGCTGCTGGCCGACACCGAGGTCGTCGTTCGATCGAGCATCGGTTTGGCATACGCCGACGACCCCAGCTCGGACCCGGACCAACTCCTCGCCCATGCCGACGCTGCGATGTACGCGGCCAAAGCTCGAGGGAAACATTGCTTCGATGTCTTCAAGCCGGCCATGCAGGCCGCCGCCGAGACCCGCTCGCGACTGCGCACCGAGATCGATCGTGCCCTGACCCGCCACGAGTTCCGGCTGCACTACCAACCGATTCTCGATCTGCGGACCGGAGAAACCGTGGGTGTCGAGGCGCTCATCCGTTGGGCGCATCCTGATCGAGGACTGCTCGGCCCCCAAGCCTTCATCCAGTACGCCGAGGACAGCGGCCAGATCGTCGAGATCGGCGCCTGGGTGCTGAACCAGGCATGCAGTGACGCCGCCCGCCTGGCCGCTGCGATAAAGATGAGCGTGAACCTGTCCGGCCGGCACCTGCAGCACCCCGACATCGTCCGGGACATCACCCAGGCCGTGGCCTCCTCCGGATTGGCCGAGCATCGCCTGGTCCTGGAGATCACCGAGACGGCGACGGTAAGCGACGGACAAGCCCAGACCTACCCCGACACGCAAACGCCGCTGGCCAAGCTGAGCGAACTCAAGCGCCTGGGTCTGCAAGTAGCACTCGACGACTTCGGCACCGGTTACTCCTCGTTGAGCCACATGCGCAGGTTCCCAGCCGACTACGTCAAGATCGACCAAACCTTCGTACGGGAGATCACCAACACTCCCGAGGACGAGGCGATCGTGCGAGGGGTGATCGACCTGGCCCACGCCCTGGGGCTGCAGGTCGTTGCCGAGGGGGTCGAGACCCCGGCCCAGCTGGCGGTGCTCATCTCATTGGGATGCGATCTGGGACAGGGCTTCCTCTGGCTGGGACCTGCGGTGATCGACGAGGTCGCCGCATGGTGCAGCCGTCCTCCGCAACGGTTCTCGACGATCCCGAGGAAGCGGTCCGTTGCCCGACTCAGCCCGCGCGGGGTCGCGTCGCACTAGCGGACCGGTCGCGGGTGACACGCTCGGGAGTGTGACATCACCGGTCGCGGGTGAACAATCCCGTTATGGCGTCGTACGCAGTCAACCCGGATGGTGTCGAGCGGGCGCGCAAGCTGATCGACGCGCGCGGCAGTACGTGTTGACCAGCACCTGGGGCGAGGTCCAGCCCACTACCGACGACGAGAACGCCTACCTGTCGTCGCACTCCTGGGCGGAGTACGGCGCCTGGCATCTCGGGCTGACAGCGGGGGCCAATGACGAGACCATGGCGCGGTACGCGTTCGGCTACGGAGATTTCCGGCAGGTCCACCGGATGGTCTTGATCGCATGTCTCTACCGGGGCGCGGAGTGGCGGCACAAGGAGGTGGAGTTGGCCTCCCACGACCTGCTTCAGCGCCGGCCTCCCGCGACGAGCTGGCCGGGCATCTTCGTAAGCCCGCAGTTGAGCTGACGGGTCAGGAACTACTTGTCGCGGGCATGCTGACAGTCGCCAGGAGCCCCCGCGGCGGTGCCACGGTCGAAGGCGGATAGCCGGTCCGGAACCGATCCGTAGCCCTGATCGGAGAGTAAGGCGGACATTGTCGATGGAACCGGGACTAGGTAGCCAGCGGTCAGCTGCTCGTGGAGACGGACGTAGTGCCTCGACTGACAGGCGACCCCCTGTCTGTTCGTCGGCTGCCCAGATACCGGCAAGGCAATCTGCGGTGAGGACGAACTGGCGGCTTTGGACCAGATCGGGGCGTCGATCCCAGGCTCTCCGCGCACCTCCTGAAGTGCAAGTCCAAACTCCTCGGCAACGATGAACTCCATCGCAAGCCCATGTCGACACCGAAAAGGGTCTCGAATCCGCTCGATCAACTGACCGGAGAGATACACAACAGCGCTCAGGCAGCGGAACCAGCTTCTGAGCATCAACAGCCGGGCGCAGTCGTCGGAGGCACGGTCTCGGGCCGGGCATAGTAGTAAAGGTCTGCGGACCGACCGTCGCCCCTGCCCGGGTCCAGAACTCGTGGATCGAGGAGTTCAGGCACTCGATCACCCCGCGGGTGTCTAATCCCGGGCACAACCGTACAACCGGGGTCCCAGGGGAGTCCGTGGTCGAGGCCGACCGGCCAGTGCTAGACCGATCCTGCGCCGATGTGGTCAGCCACTCAGGGCCACCAGATGGCCAATGCCAAGACGGCGGTGAGGGCGACAGCCGCGGCGGGGCGACGCATCTCAGCATGGTGGCAACCAAGTTTCGCGTTGGTGCCCGGACGAGCGGTGCTGCAAGGTCGTCCTTGCTGCATCAAGTCCGCACATAGTCGCCGCGCCGTGCGGCTGTGCAGCTGTAGCACCCGGACAGCACGTTGCGGGCATGAACGAACACGATGTCGTCGATGTCGAGGAGGTCTGCGATGGCCCGGTCGATGTCGTCAGCTTGCTCGATCAACCGACAGTGTGCGTAGGCCATTCGCTGGCCGCGACCGACGGGCGCAGGATCTGCCCGGCGACCCGCGAAATGGGATGGGACAACGTCGTCTCGCTGCTCGTCCGCTTCCTTGCATGGCTTGGCATGGAGGACCACTGGGCCGGTCTCGGCGTACGGCCGCGCCAAGGAAAGGGCGACCAGGCGACGATCACAAGCTCGTCACCTGCTTGTGAGTCCAGCAGACAGCAGCGCAGCGGCCACCCGCCGACCTCGTGAACGAAGGGTTCGACGACTTGACCGGCGTGATCGACATTGCTGTTCCAGAACTGCTCGAGCTGCCGGCGGTCCACTCCAAATACTCGAACATTTCGCGTTCCCATTGAGTGTCAACGGCAAACGAAAACTGACCAGCTGTCGGCAAGGTGGTTTCTATCGACGGTCGCAACAGTTCCTAGATCCTGGGAGTTGTGTTGTCGTCGTCTCGTCGTGTGAAGAAGGGGCCGGGGCGGCGTCCGCTGTCGGCCAAGCGTCAGCGATTCATGGAGTGCGTGGGCGGGGGTGGAGTGTCCGGGGGGCTGCCCGCGAGGTCGGGGTGGGCCGTACAACGGGGCGGTAACTGGGCGCGTGGATACAGGGTCTACCGCCGCGGTGAGGTCGTCGGGTTCGTGCCTGCGTTGGAACGGCTGGCGGTGCGGCAGATCAGTCCGCGGTTCCTGTCGCAGGACGAACGGATCGAGATCGCCGACCTGCGCCAGGCAGGGTGGAGTATCCGTCGGATCGCTGGCCGGCTGGGGCGCTCGCCGTCGACGATCTCGCGCGAGCTGCGCCGCAACGCAATCAGCAGCCGGGCCTACCGTCCGTTCGAGGCTCATCGGCGTGCGACCGCCCGC
>JALZIL010000095.1 GCA_030860305.1 Actinomycetota bacterium | reverse complement strand
AGATCCTCGGCGATGATCGAGCGGCCGATCAGGATCCCCAACGGCAGCCCGGCGACGAGCACGATCGCGAACGCCGACCCCAGATGTCCCAGTGTGGCGATGACCTGCTCGACCCAGACCCCGCGCTCCGCAGCTCGGGTGAACGACGCCCAGACATCGCTCGGGGTCGGGAAGACGAAACTGGGGTAGTTCGGCGCAATGAGTGCCCAGGCCGCCCCCAGCGCGACGACGGCGACCAGGACCCGCAGGGTCCGGCGGGCCGCCCTGGCCCTGCCCGTCGAGAGTCCTTGGCGGGCAGGGGCGGTCGGTGCGATCGAACCGGTCTCAGGCGGGGATCCGATCAGCGAACTCATCGGTTCCTACTCGGTGATCTGGAACAGCGCCGCCGGGTCCTCGGGGGCTTCGGCGATGAACCCGGCCTCAGCGAGCAACGGGAAAAGTTCGGTCCAGGTCGCCACGTCCTGCTCGCTGACCGTCTTCTGCTCCTCGGTCGTCTCGGCGAGGTTGAGCACCTGACCCACGAGTTCCAGCTGCTCCGGCGGAACGCCGCTGACGTCACTGGCCACCTCGATCACCGTGTCGGGATCGGACTGGAAGGTGTCCCAGGCATCCTGGGTGGCGGCGATCAGGTCCTGGACGAACCCGGAGTTCTCCGAGACAAAGGACGACGCGGCGATGTATCCGCCGTTCATCACGGCCGGATCGTCGAATGCCTCCTCGAAGGCGTCCTGCACGCTGAATATCTCGGTGTAGCCCTCGGCCAGTAGCGGTGCGGTGGACGGCGCCTCGATGAAGACGGCGTCAGCGCGTCCGCCGGCGATCTCCTGAGCGGCTGCGTCGGTCTCGACCAGATCGAAGTAGTCCTCGATGTTCTGCCCGGTCGCGGCCAGCACCGCCATCTGCTCGGCGCCGAACCGTGAGGACAGCGGCGCAACCGCCACGGTCGCTCCTTCGAGATCCTCGATCGAGGTCGCAGCCGAACCGGGAGGCACCAGGATGGTCGGCCCGGGGGTCCAGCGGGCCATCGGGAAGAAGTAGGTCGTGTCGATGTCGAACTGCTCCTTCACCCGCGGCATGAACGAGGGCACCGTGGTCATCACGTCGAGGTCACCGGCGCCGAAGGCCGGGACCTGGGTGGTCGCGTCCAGGACCTGGAACTCGACGTCGTAGTCCTTGTCCCCGAAGTACTCCTCGGCCTGCCCCATGACGTAGTTGAAGATCGGGTGGAAGGCGACGTCGATACCGACGGTGTAGGTCGTCCCACCGCTGCCTGCGCCGCCGTCTCCGCCAGCGGCACCGTCCTCTGCGGACGAGCAGCCCGCGAGGACAAGCGCGCCGACGGCAGCGAGTGCTGCTGTCGCTCCGGTACGTGGACGTGGTCTGGTCACATCGGGCTCCTTGACTGGGTTGTCGATCTCGGGCTTGTCGAACTCGGACCGGTCTCGGTGGCGAGATCGGTGCTGAAGATGAATTTGACCTGGACGTCCTCCGGGCGGCGCTCGGCCGAGATCACGACACTGTCGCCCGGCATGATCGCCCGGTCATCCAGGATCGGCCGGTCACCCTCGGTGTAGGTCAGCCGGTTGCTGAGTAGCGCGGGTTGATTCTTGTTGCGCTGCAGGGTTTCTGCGTCAACAGCTGTCAGCGAGATGGCCTGGATCGATTCGACGGCGCGGGCGACTGGTATCTCGAGATCCTCGTCGAGCACGGCGTACAGCGACCGGTCGGCGAGCTGTCCGATCTCCAACTGCCTGCCGAGGGACAGGGGCAGGTACGAGGTCTGCAACAGCAGCGGGCGATCATCGATGTGCCGCAATCGGACGAGTCGGAAGGCCAACTCGGTGCGCAGCGCCAGCCGGGCGACGACCGCGGCTGGTGCGCGGATGCGGGCGTAGTCGAGGACTTCGGTACGCAGTCGGCGCCCGGACCGTCGCATCTCCTCCGCGAAACTGCCCAGCGGTCCGAGTGGCAACCGGTACGGGCGCTGGGCGACGAACGTGCCACGGCCGTGCTCGGTGTTGACCAGGCCGTCCTCGGCCAGCAGTGTGAGCGCCTGGCGCAGGGTCATCAGGGTGACCCCGAAACCCTCGGAGAGCTCCCGCTGGGACGGCAGTGGCTCGCCCGGAGTCAGCTCGCCCGCCGAGATCGCGGTCTTGAGATCGTGATAGATCGACACGTACTTGGGCATGCGGGCCAGGTGAGTCGGCTTGGGCCGGCTGGGTTGCCAGCGTCGCGTTTCGGTCATGCCGGCCGTCCCGCCGTACTCCTCGGGTCGGCAACTGCCGCCGACCGGAGGGCAACCACCAGCTGATCGAGGTCGTAGCCGCCCCGGTCGGCTGCTTCCACGAAGGCGGTCCCGACGACGACACCGTCGGCTCCCGCGCGTACGAGGACCTGCACGTCCAGTGGGGAGGCGATCCCGAACCCGACCAGGACTCGGGCGGACCGCGCACCGAAGGCGGACCGGACGTCGGCGAGGCGCTCCGAGGCGGTGCCCGGGTTGAAGGTCCCGCCCGTGTGTTGGGTTGCCGATTGCAGATAAATGATCGGGTCGCGTACGCCACCGTCGGACAGCTGCCCGATCTCCTCGCGTCGGGAGAGGAAGAACACGACGTCGATGCCCTCGGCTTGCGCCTGGCGGGCGATCTCGAGCTGACTATTCATGGACAGTTGGGGGAGCAGCACGGAATCGATCTCGGCGGCTCGGCAGCTGTCGAGCAGGCCGTCGATACCGACCTCGTCGACAACGACGTCATAGGCCAGAGCTATGAGCGCGTCCTGCGCGTGGGCACGGGCCTCGGCGGCGAGGGTGAGCGCGTCCTGCAGCCCGGTCACTGCACCGCGACATCTGTTGATGGCCGCGGTGATGGCCACGCCCTCGGTCGTCGGCGCCGGACCCGGCAGCCCGATCTCGAGAGCATCGAGCCCGGCGGTGAAGGCGCCCTCGACAAGGTCGAAGTAGCGGGCCCGATCCGGGAAGCCGGCCGGCAGGTAGCCGACCACCGCCGCCCGACCGTCAAGGCGAGCGGACTCGAGCGTTGCGCGCAGTCGGGTCACTTCGGCCAACTCTTCTAGAGGTCTAGAGGAAAGTTAGGCCACGCAAGGATTCGGGTCAATGGGGGTGGCGTGGTCCGGCGCGTGCCGGACTGCTCGGCACCAGGAGGGCAATCGTCAGGCGTCCCTTGATCTGGTCAACATTCCGGGGTGAGGTTCATCGAAAGCGGGTAGGCAACCCCGGCATACTGGTTACCCGAGCGGCACGACGAGCCTGGCTGGCAGGCACTCATCGGACCGCGACCGGGCCTCTAGCTCAATTGGCAGAGCAGCGGACTTTTAATCCGCGGGTTACGGGTTCGATTCCCGTGGGGCCCACTGTAAAAGGCCAGGTCAGCGGCCTAATTGCACCTCCCAGGAGGTGCACAACCTGACCTGCAATGACGTCGAGCACTGACGCAAGTGAGCAGTGCCGCGACAGTGACCCCTTTAATCCGCGGGTTTACGGGTTTGATTCCCGTAGGGAGCACCACATTGACCAGGCCTTTGGCGAGTCGGTCGGAAGATCGTGGGCGCGACGGGCGGGCGCGGATGCGGTCTATCCCAGCTAACTCCGCAGGAAGATGGGTCGCGCACAAGGTCGGCTGCGCCGTGCTTTTGAGGGCAACAGCGTCG
>JALZIL010000056.1 GCA_030860305.1 Actinomycetota bacterium | reverse complement strand
ACAACCGGCGGATGTGGTCGAACACGCCGGTGTAGGTGGCGGGGTTGGATCGCGGGGTACGCCCGATCGGGGACTGATCGATGCCGACGACCTTGTCGATCCTGTCCAACCCATCGACGCCGCGGTGTCGGCCTGGCACCACCCGTGAGCCGTACACGTGCCGCTGCAACGTCGCGTGGAGGATGTCGTTGACCAGCGTCGACTTGCCGGACCCCGACACCCCCGTCACGGCGGTGAACGTGCCCAGCGGGAAGGCGACGGTGACGTTGCGCAGGTTGTGCTCTCGGGCACCGCGCACCACGATCTCGTGGCCGTGCTGCGGTGACCGGCGCTTGGGCGGCACCGCGATGGTCCGGCGACCGGCGAGGTAGTCGCCGGTCAGGGAGCGCTTGTTGCGCAGCATGCCCTTCAGGTCACCGGAGTGGACGATCTCGCCGCCGTGCTCCCCCGCTCCAGGCCCGATGTCGACGACGTGGTCGGCCGCCTCCATCGTCGCTCGGTCGTGCTCCACCACGATGACCGTGTTGCCGAGGTCTCGCAGGCGGATGAGGGTCTCGATGAGGCGCTCGTTGTCCCGCTGGTGCAAGCCGATCGACGGCTCGTCGAGGACGTACAGGCAGCCGACCAGCCCCGAGCCGATCTGCGTGGCCAGCCGGATGCGCTGGGCCTCACCACCCGCCAGCGTCGCCGCCGCGCGGTCAAGGGCGAGATAGTCCAGCCCGACGTCGAGCAGAAAGTGCAGCCGCGACCGGATCTCTTTGAGGATCCGCTCGGCGATCATCGTCTCGCGGTCCGTCATGTCGAGATGGTCGAAGAACTCGACGGCGTCGGCGATCGCCAGCGCGCAGGCTTGGGCGATGTTGCGGCCGCCGACGGTGACCGCCAGCGGCAACGGTCGCAACCGCGCGCCTTTGCAAGCGCTGCACGGCACCTCCCGCATGTACTCCTCGACCTTCGCGCGGACGTAGTCGGAGTCGGTCTCGGCGTGCCGACGCAGCAGCTGGGAGATCACACCTTCATAGGAAGCGTGGTAGGAGCGGCGGCGGCCGTAGCGGTTGGTGTACTGCACCTGTACGCGCTCATTGGGCGCGAGCCCGTACAGCAGCACGCGCCGGTCGGCCGCCGGGATCGATCGCCATGGCGTCTTGGGGTCAAAGCCCAGGTGGGCGGCCACGGCGCGCAGCAGCTGCTCGTAGTAGCTGGACTGCCCCCCGGTCCCCCAGGGCAGCAGCACGCCCTCGTCCAGCGACAGGTCCTCGTCGCCCACCACCAGGTCGGGATCGACCTCGAGACGCGTGCCGAGGCCCGAGCAGGTCTCGCAGGCGCCATAGGGGGTGTTGAAGGAAAAGTTGCGGGGCGCCAGCTGGTCAAAGCTGAGGCCGTCGTAGGTGCACGCCAGGTGTTCGGAGAAGGTCAGCGTCTCCCCCGCATCCTCCGGATCGCGAGGAACGATCTCGACGGCGGCGATGCCTTCGGCGAGCTGCAGCGCGGTCTCCACCGAGTCGGCCAGGCGGCGCCGGATCCCCCCCTTGGCGACCAGCCGGTCGATGACGACCTCGACGGTGTGCTGTTCGTAGCGTGCCAGCTTCGGGGGGTTGGCGAGGTCGTGGACCTGCGGCGGGTTCGTTCCCGACGTGATCCGCGCCCGGGCGTACCCGCGCGAGGACAGGTCGCTCAGCAACTTGGAGTACTCGCCTTTGCGCCCGCGCACGACCGGTGCCAATACCTGGAAGCGGGTGCCGTCGGGCAGCGACTCGAGCTGGTCGATGATCTGCTCGGCCGTCTGGCGCTGGATGGGGCGGCCGCAGACCGGGCAGTGCGGATGACCGATGCGGGCGTAGAGCAGCCGCAGGTAGTCGTAGACCTCGGTGATCGTGCCGACCGTGGAGCGGGGGTTGCGGCTGGTCGACTTCTGGTCGATGGAGATGGCAGGCGACAGACCCTCGATGAAGTCGACATCCGGCTTGTCCATCTGCCCGAGGAACTGACGGGCGTAGGCCGACAGTGACTCGACGTAGCGGCGCTGCCCCTCGGCGTAGATCGTGTCGAAGGCCAGGCTGGACTTCCCAGAGCCGGACAGGCCGGTGAAGACCACCAGCGCGTCGCGGGGGATCTCCAGATCGACGTTTCGCAGGTTGTGCTCGCGCGCGCCGCGGACGGTCAGGACGTCCTGGGTGCGCGTTCTCCGGCTGGCCACGAGGAGAGCTCCCGGGGGTGGTGCCGTTCCGCGGGGAAGAGAACCGACGGTCCGCGCTGCAATGCTAGCGATCCCCGCGACAGGGCCGCTCCCGCAGGCCGTTCGCCCACCCGCCTGGATCAGACGAACAGGCGTTCGGCTACCGTAACGGCGAAGACGGCCCGGCGCAAGAACCCCGGGCCGTCTTTAGTTTCGGCTGGCTAGGACTCGGCGTCGAAGCGAACGACCTGACCCTCCGGAAGGACGTCGAGGTTGGACACGTACACATCACCGTTGTCGGCCACGGCGACCCCCGCCGGCACGATCAGGCTGTCTTCGCCGATCGTGCACCGGGTGCCGTCAGGAGCGATCCGCACGATCCGGCCGGCCAGCGTGGACCGGTCGGCCGGGGTGGCCGCCAGCAGCCCCGCGGTCACGAACTCGACGAGATACAGCGAGCCGTCGGGACCCACCGCCATGACGATGACCGCGGTCAGATTGCGGTAGACCACCTTCGGCCGCTTCCCGGGAACGACGTGGTAGACGCGGGCGCCTCCCCGGGGGAACGGGAAGTCCGTGAAGGTCCGACATGCAGCGACCGACCGGGGTCCTTGACGACCGCCGTTGGCACGGGGTCCATGGGGATCGTGCCCCCACCGAACTCCTCGGGGACGTCCACCTCGCGCCGTGGAAAGACGGCCACAGTCTTAGTC
>JALZIL010000039.1 GCA_030860305.1 Actinomycetota bacterium | reverse complement strand
GTGCTGGCCACCCACGCGGCTCACGACCTCGGACAGGCGGGCCTTGGCCTGAGCGAGGGACATCGACGTCGTCATGGTCAGAAGTATGACTACCGAGGCTGGATCGTCGAGGTGTTGTTCACCCGACCGACTCGTGAAGGGCCCCGTCAGCGCGAGAGTTCGCGAACGAGATCGCGCAGCCGTTCAGGCCGAAGCTGAGTCATCCGCCAGACCTCGTCCTCGTCGATGTCGGGCAGCCGGCGGTGAGCGAGCCGGTTGCGCAGCTGACACAGGCCGGCCCAGGGCGAATCACGTTGAACGCTCCGACCGGTCAGATCGGCGTAGGCGTGAGCTTCGTTCCCGACCGCGATCCAGACTCGGTGCAGCAGCCAGCGGTACTCACGGTCACTGTCGAACCGCGCTCGATCCCCAGCCTCCCGCAACCGGATCAGCTCATCGAGCAGGGCGATGAGCTCGAGCAGGACATGACGGTCGGGCCGGATGTCAGCGGTCAAAGCGGTGCGGCCGCGACCAGGTCCGGACTGACGTTCGCCTTGGTCAACACGCGATCGGAGAACAGTCCGATGTCAGCGCCGAGCAACCCGCGTGCGGCCACCTCGAACTCCGCGACGTCCAAGGCATCGCGGTCGTCGGAGACATGCCCGACGAGCCGGCCGGCGGAAGCGAATCGCAGCTCGCTGACGCCGAAGCGAGCAGCGAGCTCGTGCAGCGCGCGAACGTGAGTCCGCACCGCAGTCTCATCCGCAGGCGGCAGCATCGGGTCCGCCGCAGCGCTGGTCACGGGTCGATCGTAGACCTCCCTGACCGCTAGCCATCCCCCCTTGCCGGCAGGTGATGAGCCAGGCAGTCAGCTGGCTCGGACAGGGTCTGCCAGGAGAAGGGGTGGCCGATGGCGGCCGGGGAGACCTGTCCGGCGAGGAGCAGGACTGTCCCTGTTGCGGACTCCTCGCGGACTGAGCCGGCCCCGCAACCCTCTGACCTGCGGGAATGCGTGGAACAGACGAAACGTACGGCTTCATCTACCTCGGGTAGCCGGGCCCGCCAGGACCACCACAGTCAACGGTCGGCCCGAGCCACCGGGTCACGCCGGCACCGGCTCGACCACTTGGCGGGCGAAGACCACCACGTTCTCGGTGTAGCTCTTCTTCTTCTTGTCGTAACGCCCGCCGCAGGTCAGCAGGCGCAGCTCCGGTGTCGAGGTCTCGCCGTACACCCGCTCGGTCGGGAAGGCGTCCTTGCGGACTGTCTCCTTGTCGTACACCTCGAAGATCACCTGTGAGCCGTCGGCCCGGTCGACGGCGACCCGGTCACCCGATACGAGCTCCCGCAAGCGGTAGAAGATCGCCGGTCCCTGGTAGGAGTCGACATGACCGACCACGACGGCCGGACCGATGTCACCCGGCGCTGTCCCGTTGCTGTGCCAGCCGGCGATGTCGAAGGCCTCTGGTACCTCGAGCTCACCGTTCTCGGCCAGGCCGAGGTTGATCAGCGGGGTCGCGATCTCGAGCCGCTTGATGCTGACCCGGCGCGGCGGCGACGGCGCCGTCACCGGAGGCTCAGGCGTGCTCACCTCCGGTGGATCCGGCTGGACGGGCTCGGGGGGAGCCGGGGCAGAATCAGGAGGCGGTGCTGGCGGGGCCTGCACGACAGCGGGCTGCTGCACGACGGCGGGCTCACCTGTCGCCTGGGCCCGTTCCTGGGCAACTGCGGTCCCCAGTAGCAGGACGGCGGCGCAGACGAGCGCAATCCCGGTCCACCGTGACCTCCCTGGACCGGCGTGGCGGGCGCACGTGGACGCTGGCAAGACCTTGGGAACCCTGCACCGGGAGGGTCTCGCCGATGTGCCGTCGCCCTCCCGGTGCAGCTCGCTCATGTCAGGCCGTGCCGTTGCGGCGCGAGCGGCGCAGCGTCACGACGCCGGCAGCTCCGAGGAGCAGGCCGAGCCCAGCAATACCCGCGGACGTCGCGGGAATCGAGGAGCTCCCTCCGTCGGCTGTGCCACCGGCACCAGCGCCGATGCCACCCTTCGGCGAGCTGCCGCTGCCGGCACCGCCGACCCGGCTCTCCAGACCGACCGAGCCGCTGTGCGGCAGGGCGAGGTAGGGGAAGGCCTTGTCGAACGCCTTGTCGTTGGCGTTCACGCCGTCACCCTTGGCCAGGGCCTTGACGAGCGCACCGGTGCGGACGGCGCCCTCGAGCGCCTGGATCTCGATGTCGACGACGTCATCAGTGAGTCGGCGACCGTTCGGGAAGCCCTGGGTGTCCTTGGCGAGGACGCCGAGCCGGTTGGGCTTGGCCGCACTCTTGATCGAGGTGTTCAGGCGCAGCATCTCGGCCGGAGTCACGTTGCCCTGCGGCTTGTTCAGACCCGGGACGCCGGTGAGGAAGACCGAGAACAGGTCGTCACGAGGCGCCGCCGGCGCCTTGATCCCGTAGATCTTCTCGATCAGCTTCGGCACCTCGGGGTCGTTGACCCGGTCCACAGCAGCCTGCACCGTCGCGTCTTGCTCCGGCTTGAGGGAGTTGAACGCGTCCTTCAGCCCGATCGGGAGGACCACCTCGTTGACGAGGGGGTTGCCCAGTCGCGAGACCTGGACGAAGTCACCCGACGCCTCGCGCGTGCCGTCGGCCTTGATCACGTTCATACCCGGACGCGAGGTGGTGCTCCACACGCCGATGACGGGGTCGTTGGCGGTGACGAGCTCGCTGGTCGGCACCTGCAGGGCGACGCTGTTGATGTTCTTGCCGTCGAGGCTGTCGACGCCTGTCTCAGACAGGTCTCCACCGTAGAGCAGGTCGAAGATGCGGATGTCTATGAAGAAGGGGTCGTCCGCCTGCCCCACGTAGGCCTTCCGATCGCCCCGGATCGACGTGATCGCCTGGTCGCGCAGCTCGCCGTAGTCGGGGATGGAGGCGTCACCGACGAAGGACGGCGCCACGGAGCCGCCGTCCACGAGCGTCGTGGGCGCCCCGTCTGCGCCTACTAGCTCGAGCTTGTAGGTCTGCTTGAACAGCAGGTTTTCATCGTCGAGAGAGGTGACCGGCCCGTTGTTGTACAGGAACGTCTTGGCCTCCGCGCGCTTGTCGACATCAGTGAACGTCCAGCGGTAGGTGATGTCGGGTTTGGCGTCACCGTTGTTGTCGATTTTGATTTCGTAACGGGCCGAGGTGTCGAACGGGTAGAAGTTCGGGCCGCCGGAAGGGTCCTGGAACGGCTGGAAGTTGGCGATCAGCGTCGTCGTCCCCGCTTTGTCGGGACTCGCGAACGCGTATACGTCGGTGTTGTCAACCAGCGGGTCCTTCAGGATCAGCGGCGCCTCTCGGTGGCTGGAAGCGTT
Source organism: Actinomycetota bacterium (assembly GCA_030860305.1). The sequence continues at coordinate 780 of JALZIL010000039.1, read as the reverse complement.
GCCCGCTCCCGGGCCCAGCATCAATGCTGAGCCGGTAAGGGCGGTGGCGGACGCCGTGAGGAGCGCGAGGCCCCGGCGGCGAGCGGAGGGTCGGGTCATGGGCAACCTTCTATGTGTTTGAGACACCTATGTGTTTGAGACTGCTATGTGTTGCTTGCAGACATCCCGCGCGGAAACAAGCGCCCGCCTGATTTGTCAGCCTTACGACGACATAGCAATGAAGCACTCGCCAGTCGATGATCGGGTAACGATCTCGCAACAATCGGCTCCGGCTTTGTCGAGAATGGACGGCGCCAGCCGTGCCCGGGGCGACTGCACCGCCATGAGGCCGAAGGGCTGGGAATGGCCGGGAAGCTCCGCACCTTCAGCGATGCAACGGAAACAACGAGGGACACGGCTTCATCTACCTCGCTGAGCCGGAGCGAGCCACGCCGGAAAGTATCGGCGCATACGGCACCAACCGGGGAAGGTTGCGGTATGCGTGGCGCGCCGAGGTCGCCTCCGCCGATTAGCGGTCATGCTGCGCTGGGTGCTGGGTGCACATGGTGGAGGAGTACGCCCGGCACCTCGGCCATGCCGACCTGCTTTCGCGAACGGATCGACGCGCGCTCGGCCAGTATCAGGCGTCAGCGCACGAGCTCGGCGAGCTTCGCTGCGGTGTCGCTGTTCTCGGCTGCGGTGTAGACGACGACGTGCAGGTCCGGGTGATCGGACACGTCCAGCCGGTGGTGCTCGAGCAGCAGCGTGCCGGCCCGGGGGTGTTCGAACCGGCGCTGGCTC
>JALZIL010000001.1 GCA_030860305.1 Actinomycetota bacterium | reverse complement strand
CGGGTGATCCGCGGCGGCTCGTACCTCTGCCACGTCTCGTACTGCAACCGCTACCGGGTCGCCGCCCGTACGTCCAATACGCCGGACAGCACGACTGGTCACACCGGATTCCGCTGCGCCGCCGACCCGGAATAGAGGCAGCCGGCCTAGAGTTGATCTAGTCACTCTGCTCGCCATCGACGGCCTTACGTTGTAGGGTCACACCGTGGTTGAACGGCCAACCGTCCACATCCCCAACTGAAGCGGATCGACGTGAATCAGACCAATCGGACACGAAGCACCGGTATTGCGGCGTTGTGCGCCCTCCTAGCCCCGACGATCTCCGTGACCGGATCGACGGCTTCGGCTGCACCGCCGCCAAACGTCGTGATGGTCCTGGTCGACGACGCTCGCTTGGCCGATCTGAGCACGATGCCTTACGTGAGTTCCATGATCGGGGACGCTGGTACCACCTTCGCGCAGTCCTACGCCCCTTTTCCACTGTGTGCCCCCGACCGCGCCACGTTGTTGACCGGTCAGTACGCGCACAACCACGGCGTCCTCAGTAACGCTGCCCCTGTTGGTGGCTTCAGCGTCTTCGAAGACTCTCAGACCATTGCGACGTGGCTGAATCCCACATACGAGACCGGATACGTCGGGAAGTACATGAACGGCTACGGCGTCGACGGCACCAGCAAGTACGTGCCCCCGGGCTGGGACGAGTGGCACGCCACGTTAACCTCCGACATCTACGAGGGCCCGCGATTCAACAACAACGGCGCGGCGAGGACGTATACCGACCAATACGTCACCGACGTTGTTGCAGATATGGCTATCGACTTCATCGACACCAGCGCCGCCGGCCCCGACCCGTTCTTCCTGGTTGCGGCATTCTCCGCTCCCCATAATGGGCTGCCGGTCGAGATGGACGACCCGGAGGGGACGGCAACACCCAACGTCGGAAGCAACCCCTCGTACGCCAATACGTTCTCCGGCCGGCCGTTGGACAAGGGGTCGTCCTTCAACGAGCGTGCCATCACGGACAAACCGGTCCAGCCAGCGACTCTGACCGCTACGGACATCGCCGCGCTCCAAGAACTCGATCAGCAACGACGGGAGTCGCTGCTCTACGTCGAGGAGGCGGTGCAGGACATCGTCGCGACCCTGACAGCCGCCGGCGAGCTCGACAACACCTACATCATCTTCACGAGCGACAACGGATTCTTGCTCGGCGAGCATCGGCTCAGCGGCAAGGGGACGCCGTACCAGGAGTCCATAGGGGTACCGCTGATGATCCGAGGGCCGGGCATCCCGGCGGGGGCGACGGTCACCCAGCAGTCCGGTGCCCATGACATCGCACCAACGGTGCTGGGCATGACCGGACGCACCGCTCAGGGCGGGCACGTGATAGACGGCGTCAACCTGCTCCCGATGATCTCTAGACCTTCCCTTTACGCCAATCGGCCGATCGTGCTCGAGGCTGGGCCCGACGGCACCAGGCCCGAATACGCCTACCACGGCATACGCACCCCGCAGTGGAAGTACGTAGAACGAAGTGTTGCCGCTAAGATCGAGCTCTACGACATGCGCAACGACCCCTTCGAACTGGTTAACAAAGCCGGCGTAGCCCGATTGGCTTCCAGACAGGCCGAAATGCAAGCCCTGCTCAGGCAGTACGAGTACTGCGCCGGAACCGCGTGCCGATGACCATCAATCGCCGCAAGGCCCTATTTCTGGGCGTTGATGCCCTCGCCGCGCTGGTCGTCGGCAAGCTCGCTGCGGCTCGGCACCCGTCCCTGGCTGGCGGCACCGCTGCCGCTGCCCTTCCTGAGACCGCTGCGGCCGCCGTCACCCTCGCCGATAACTTCACCCCGCTGGGGACGAGGGAGATCATCGGTCGGAAGATCTTCGACTCCGCGGGTACGCCGTACACCTGGACCCAGCTCTATCCCAGCCCGGCGTGGCGCAAGGGCCCGTTCTTCAGCACCGGTGATCCTGGCATCGTCGAGGGCAAGCTGATCCGCCGTCATGAAACCAGCGCGATGTACCCGGGGCTGGTCCTTCCCGGCGTACCTGCCCGCGTCGAGGTCGATTTCTTCTTCGACGTGAACGGGCTCGGGGGCCGGAGCGTCTTCATCCACCTGTTCGCCGACACCGACGGGACGAGGACCACAACCGAGATCCCGTTCCATCTGTCGGTCGGTGAGAAGGGCTTCGCGGTCAAGGCGATGAGCACGACCGCCGGTGACACCGAGCTGACCGGGTTCGGCACATTTCCCGATATCGGTAACGAGACCTACGCCAGCGGAGTGAAACTGGCCTACGG
>JALZIL010000417.1 GCA_030860305.1 Actinomycetota bacterium | reverse complement strand
CCCGCCTGGCGGGGTCAGGACGTGGGCAGTCCCTTCGATTACCCGAAGCAGGGCATCCTGTACGTCGCCAAGCACCTGCCGCCGCCCGGCCGGGACGGTCTGGGCGCTCCCGGGATGGACGAGATCGCCGCCCTGGTCCAGGCTGCGGGTGGACGTACCCTCGGCCTGTTCTCCTCGCGCCGGGCCGCTGAGGCCGCTGCCGAGGCGATGCGTGAGCGCCTGGACGTACCGGTGCTCTGTCAGGGCGACGACGCCACCCCGACGTTGATGGCCGCCTTCGCCGCGGACCCGCGAACGTGCCTGTTCGGAACGCTGTCCCTGTGGCAGGGCGTGGACGTGCCCGGGCCCACCTGTCAGCTGGTCCTCATCGACCGAATCCCGTTCCCGCGCCCGGATGACCCGTTGATGTCGGCTCGGGCGACGGCGGTGACGCGCGCTGGCGGAAACGGGTTCATGTCAGTCTCTGCCAGTCACGCCGCCCTGCTGCTGGCGCAGGGATCCGGACGCCTGATCCGGACGGCGACCGACCGCGGGGTGGTCGCGGTCCTGGACTCCCGGCTGGCCAGTGCTCGCTACGCCAGCTTCCTCCGGGCCTCGATGCCTGCGTTCTGGGCAACCACCGATCGGGACGTGGTGTTCTCGGCGCTACGACGACTCGATGTCGCATCGGTCGGCGAAGGGAATGCACCACCGCCCGGCACCGATCCGGTCGTCACCGCACTGGCGGCGGTGCAAGGGTCGTAACGTGTGGATTAGCGTGGGGGATGCGGCATAGACCGCCGTCCCGACACATCGGAGGCAGTTTCATGGTCAGCAAGGCACTCGTGGTCAAGATGGTCGCCAAGGACGACACCCAGGACGAGGTGGCTCAGTTCCTGACCGGCGCCCTCGACTTGGCCAACCAGGAGGCCGGAACGGTGATCTGGATGGCGCTGCGTACCGACGACTCGACCTTCTGGATCGTGGACGCATTCCCGAGCGACACCGAGCGTCAGACTCACCTCGATGGTCCGATCGCCGCCGCCCTCATGGAAAACGCCGACCGGCTGCTCTCCAGTCCGCCGGAGATCCTGAAAGCCGACGTACTCGCCGCGAAGTAGCAACACAGCTCGCCGAGCCTTTCCGCGGTCCTATGGCTTCCCCGGTGCCGCTGCGGGTGGGGATCCAGCTGCCAGAGGTGGAGCGTGACGTTCGCTGGCCGGAGTACCTCGCTATGGCGCGGGCCGCCGAGGAGGCAGGCTTCGACTCGATCTGGCTCGGCGACCATCTCCTGTTTCGCGGTGACGGACGACCGGAGCGCGGGCCCTGGGAGGCCTGGACACTGCTGGCTGCCCTGGCCGCGGCGACCGACCGGATCACCCTCGGTCCGCTGGTGGCCTGTGTTGGCTTCCACCCGCCCGGGCTGCTGGCCAAGATGGCTGCGACCCTCGACGAGGTCAGCGGCGGTCGCTTCGTGTTCGGCCTCGGCGCGGGCTGGAACCAGACCGAGTTCCGCGCGTTCGGGATCGCCGCCGACCATCCGGTGGCACGTTTCGCCGAGTCGTTTGCGATCATTCGCGGGCTGCTGGCCGGTGATCGAGTCAGTGCGGTCGGGGAGTATCTCCAGCTCGATGACGCCGTCCTGATCCCGCGCCCGCACCGTCGTGTGCCGCTGATGGTCGGCTCCAACGGGCCGCGGATGCTGGCCCTCACGCTGCCACATGTCGAGGCCTGGAACACCTGGTACGACTGGTACGGCAACTCCGTAGCCGGGTTCTCGGCGCTCAACGAACGGATCACCGAAGCGGTGCTGATGGCCGGCCGCCAGCCTGAAGACATCGCCCGCAGTGCGTGTGCCTTGGTGATCGTGGATCCGAGCGCCGACGAGCGACCGTCGCAGCCCGAGGGTCCGGGGGTGCCCGTCGAGCACCTCGGCAAGCACCTCCGCGGGCTCGCCGAGGCCGGAGCCGACGAGGTGATCCTCGTCGCCAGCCCGATCACCGAGCACTCGATCCGGCTCCTCGGCGAGGTTGCGGGGCTCGAGCGCGCCTGAACAGCCGTGAGCCCACAGCTCACCCGGTCGGCAGCGACGTGACCAGCGCGAGCAGTTCTGCCGCGGTGGCGAGGTCGACCGGCCGTACCGTCTTGTCGTGCCGTACGTAGACGAAGGCAGCGCTGACCCGATCCACCGCCACACCGGTAAGCGATGCCCAGGCCAACCGGTAGGCCGCCAACTGGATCGCCATAGCCTGCTTGTCAGCACCCTTCGGCACGGCGCCGGTCTTCCAGTCGACCACCTCGAAACCCGATCGGGGGTCGCCGAATACGGCATCCATCCGACCCCGCAGCGCCAACCCGTCACCGATCCGGACGTGGAAGGGCACCTCGACCTCGGTGGGTTCCCGGTTGGCCCACTCGCTGCTCAGATAGGCAGCCTTGAGCTCCTCGAGGTCGAGGTCGCTGGCGGCTGCCTCGTCGGCAGAACCAGGCAGCTCATCCAGGTCGACCAGCCGCGTGGCCCCGAAGCGCTGCTCTAGCCACGCATGGAAAGCCGTGCCTCGGCGGGCCAACGGTGCCGGGGCGGCCGGCAACGGGCGGCGGATCCGGTGGGCCAGCCGATCCGGGTCCCGCCGTAGCGTCACCAGGTCGGAGACCGACAGCTGCGCGGGTACAGCGACGTCGATCGTGGCCGTCTGCCCCCGATCCCGCTCGGTCAGCAGGAGGTCGACCTCTGCATCCCAGGCAAGCGAGTCCAGGGTCATCGGATCCTCGGGAGGATCGGCGACCATGGCCGCGGCCGCCTCCCGAACGATCCGGCGACCCGCAGGCAGTGGGTCCACCGGCCACTGCAGTTCCGGGAATTGGTCCGACATCGGGTTCGACGCATCGTCCTGCGGCGCTGGAGCCCACACCGAGATCTGGCTACCGGTCGATTCGTTGGCCATGGCGTGCTGGCGGACGAGGTCGAGCACCGCAGAGGCGCCGCGAGCGAACGTGACACCAGGCGTCCACCAGCTGCCCGAGCACAGCAAGGCGTCGCGGGCTCTGGTCACCGCCACGTAGGCAAGGCGCCATTCTTCGATCGCCGCGGCATCCTTGTAGGCCTGCTTGGCGTCGAGATAGGCGGTCTCGGCCCCTTTCTGATCGTGCACCGAGGTCAGGTCGAGGTCGGGTAGGTAGTCCCGATCCCCGCACAGCGATACCGGGAGATGCCCGGGATCGGTCAGCCAGTGCTCGGTCCGGGCCGACACGTTCTGCGGGAAGACATCCATGGTCAGCCCCGGGACGGCAACGACGTCCCACTCCAAGCCTTTGGCCGCGTGCACAGTCAGTAGGGAAACCGCTTCGTCTGATGTCTCGACCTCGCCCGGCTCCAGGCCACGTTCCTCGTCCTCGGCAGCGGCCAGGTAGTTGAGGAAGGCCGACAGGGACGGAATCTCCACAATCCTGGTGAACTCCTCGGCCACCTCGTGCAACGCCTGCAGATGAGCCTGGGCGCGGACCTGACTGACACCCGGTCGTACGGCTACCTCGATCCCCAGTCCGAGGGTGTCGACGACGTCATCGATCAGGTCGGCCACCGACACCCCGCTGCGCCGACGCAATCGGGTGAGCTCGTCACGAAAGGTGGTGAGCCGTCGGTGCCCTTCGTCGGAGTACGCCGATGCCGGACCGAGATCGTCCACCGCCTCGATCAGACTGCCGGTCTCCTCCTGAGCCGCCGGCTCGGCGGGCGGCGGTACGGCGGGTGCCGGTAGGGCGGGCGCGGGCGCCTGCTCTGGTCCTGCATCCGAGGGTGCGGACGGGCCGGTGTCTGCGGATGCGTCGGGCCATGCCGGCTGCTCCGGGTGCAGCTGCTGTCGGGTCAGCCAGCGCGCCCGCCGACCCAGCGCCATCAGGTCACGTGGCCCGATCCGCCACCGCGGCCCCACCAGTAGCCGGCCGATCGCGTCACCGGAGCTGGGATCGGAGATGACCCGCAGGGTTGCTATCACGTCGGCCACCTCGGGTTCGTCGATCAGGCCTCCGAGCCCGAGCACCTCGACCGGCACGTCGCGCTCTCGCAGTTGGGCAGCGACCGGCCGCAACAGGGCGCGGGCCCGGGACAGCACGGCGAAGGCCTCACCGGGCCGGCGTACCGCCCAGCGACCGGCGATCTGGTCGGCCAGCCAGGTGATTTCGCTGTGCTGGTCCTCGTGCAGGGCGCAGCAGATCTCGCCCGGGTGGGTACGGGTGGGAGCCGGTGCCAAGGTCACAACCGGCAGCGTCTCGTCAGCGCAGTGCTCGGCGATGTCGTTGGCGATTCCGAGGATGCCCGCGCCGTTGCGCCAACTCACCGACAGGGCAAACACCTCGCTGCTAGCCGCTGCGGTGCCGAACCGTCGGGCGAACTCGCGCATGTTGCCCGTCGATGCCCCTCGCCAGCCATAGATCGCCTGCGAGGGGTCGCCCACCGCGGTCACGGGGTGGCCGCCGCCGAACAATCGGGACATGAGCTCGAGCTGCCCATAGCTGGTGTCCTGGAACTCGTCGAGCAATACGGCGGCGTAGCGCTGGCGCTCCAGCACTCCGACCACCGGAGATTGGCCGGCGATCCGAGCGGCCAGCGACACCTGGTCGGAGTAGTCGATGACGCCCGCCGCGCGCTTGCGGGCCTGATAGGCCTCCACCAACGGCAGCAGCTTGAGCCGGACGCGCTGGCGTTCGAGAAGCGGGCGGACCTTGGCGTACACCGGATTTCCGGAGGAGCTGCCGGTCCGAGGCAAGCCCTCGATCCGCTCGAGAAGCTTGGTTGTGAATTCGCGCAGCTCGTCCGGACTCACCTCGTGCTCGGCCAGTGCTGCCGACAGGGCCAGGACGTCGACGGTCACCGTGCTGGGCGCCAGGACCACATCGGTCATGTCGCCGGCGTAGTCCTCGACCAGGCTCGCGGCATGCCCCCAGCTCATCGCCTGGCCGATCACCTCCGCACCGGGCTCGGCCCCGATCCGCGGCCCGTGCTCGACGACGATCCCGGCGGCGTAGGAGTTGTAGGTCGCCACCCGTGGTCCGGCGTTCTCCAGCGCCGCTGCCACGGCTGCGGGCAGCCCGCCGACGCTGACCAACCGGGCCAGGCGGTGCCGGATCCGCTCGGCCAGTTCGCCGGCGGCCTTCCGGGTGAAGGTCAGGCCGAGGACCTGGTCCGGGGCGACGAGCTCATTGGCGATCAGGAAGACGACCCGGCCGGCCATCGTCTCGGTCTTGCCCGAGCCGGCGCCGGCGAGCACCAAACCGGGTGTCAACGGCGCGTCGATGACCGCCCGCTGCTCCGGTGTCGGGCGCGGCTGACCCAGTGCCCGCGCCAACCCGTCGGCCGACCATGTTGTTTCCCGACTCGACGTCCCGGTAGCAGTCATCGGGTCACCTGCTGGCCGGTGGCATGCAGTGGGCAACTGCGCCGGGTCGGGCAGCGGTCGCAGCCGGCGTTGGCCCGGGCCGAGAAGGTTGCCGCCGACATCCCCTCGACGGCTTCGCCGAGGGCTTCGACCACCCAGTCGGGTTCGGGATCCTCGGCAAGCGGGCCCTGTCGCTGTTCGGCGGTCTTGGTGCTACCGGCCCGGAGCTGGACCAGGGCGGCGCCACCGGAAACTTCACCAGGGCCGAAGCCGCCGGAGGTGACCGCGACCTGGTACAGCCCGAGCTGACCGTTGCGCGGCAGGTCGTCTGCGCGCACTTTCGAGGATCCGGTCTTGAGGTCCACGACAACCAGTCGGCCTCGAGCGTCGCGCTCGAGGCGGTCCACCCGGCCGGTGATCGTGGCCCGGCCCACCTCGATCGCGAAGTCCGCTTCGATGGCCACGGTTTGGCGCGGGTTGGAGTCCAGCCACGCCAGGAACCGGTTCAACATGTCGTGGGCCTTTGCCAGGTTTCCAGCGCGCACCCAGCCGGTCCCAGGGTCCAGGTCGGTCATCAAGCCGGTCAGCGCCTCCTGTGCCCGCGCGGCCTCGAGGTTTCCGTTGGCAATCCGTTCGGCGATCTCGTGCAGTGCCGTGCCCACCGCCTGCCGGAAACCGTCCGAGGACGTGGCCCCTGCGGTCTCCAGGAGCCAGCGCAGCGGACATTCCAGGAAGCGGTCGAGTTTGGACGGCGACACCCCTACCGACTCGCCTCCGGCGACCAGCGGTCCGGCGTCGGACAGCCGAACCAGCCCCCACCAGCAAGCCGGGTCGGCGCCGGCGACCCGGGCATCGGCCAGCCGGCCTAGCGCCCTGGCAGCACCGGCCTTGCGCACCTTGTCCGCGTCACCTTCCAGAACCCGGCGCAGCTCGACGACCAGGGCCGGCAACGTCGTCGGCCGGTTCACCTCGGTGATCGGACGCGTTTGCTCCGGTCCGAGCGGATCGATCAGATCGAGGAACCGGGAGGGAACATCGTCGCTGCGCGAGGCGCCGTCGACCGCGGTGACCAGCAAGCGCCGACGCGCGCGGGTGACCGCGACGTAGAACAACCGCCGCTCCTCTGCCAGCGCGCTGGAAGCGGTGCCGGGCGAGGGAGCGTCCAGTCCGGCCGCGAGATCGGTCACCTCGGCCGTGCCCAGCATCGTGCCCCGATGCCGCAGGTCCGGCCAGAGCCCTTCCTGTACGGCGGCCACGGCTACGACGTCCCATTCCAGACCCTTGGCCGCATGCGCGGTCAGGATCCGCACCGCTTCTCCGCGCGGTGACCGGGGTGATCCGGCGTCCACCGGGATCTGTTGGGCAGCAACGTGATCCACAAAAGCAGCCGGGTGTACGTGTGGCAGCCGGTCGACGAAGCGGCCGGCTGCGTCGAACAATGCCAGCACCGCGTCGAGGTCCCGATCGGCAACCTCCCCGCGCGCCCCCCCGGCCGCACTCGCCGCCGCCCAGGAACGGCCCAGTCCACTGCCCTTCCACAGCGACCACAGCGCGTCCTCGGCGCTGCCCCCTCCACCGACGGTGGCGCGCACCGACTCCAGCAGAGTTGCCACCCGCGCGGCCGGCGCTCCCACTCCGCTCGGCAAGGCGATCAGGTCGCCCGGCTCGGCCAGTGCAGCGGCGATCAGTCCAGCGCTGGCCGACCCGGCTGGGCCGAACCCGCCGGTCGGGGCGCCGGCCGCCCCGGCAAGCTGGCGCAAGAGCCGGCGCAGTTTGCGGAGATCCATGCTGTCCGCGCGCCCCAGCGGTGAGGTCAGCAGCGCTTCGGCTGTCGGCTCATCGATGAGGTCAGGATCCAGTGCGGCCCGTAGAAACAGCAGCAGCGCCGCGGCGGCCGGCTGCTCGGCCAGCGGCAGGTCCTCCTCGGCCACGGCCACCGGAACCCCGGCCGCACCGAGTGCCCGGCGCAGGGTGGGCAGGGAGCGCGTCGTCGAGCGGACCAGAACGGCCATCTGCGACCACGGAGTGGCGTCATTCAGGTGGACCGCCCGCAGTTTCTCTGCGATCCAGGCCGCCTCGTCCCCCACCGTGGAGAAGACACCGACGGTGACCTCACCGATCGGCAAACCCGGCGCGGCCACCAGCCGCCGATGGGCTGACGCGCCCGGCAGTCCCCCGGCAACGACCCGCGACCTGGCCAACAGGTGCGCACCGCCGCGCCGGGAGACCGATAGCTCGATCTGAGGTGTTGCTCCCCCGCCGGCCGGGGTGAAGCGGTCGGTGAAATCGGTCATCGCCTGCGGGTCGGTCCCGCGGAATCGGTAGATGGACTGGTCCGGATCTCCGACGGCGACGAGGTTGCCGTGCCCTCCGACCAACAGTTGCAGCAGGTCGACCTGAGCCGGGTCGACGTCCTGATACTCGTCGACAAACACCCAACGCAGCCGGCCGGTCTCGGCCCGGAGCAGGCCGCGGTCGGCCAGCAGCTCCGCCCCTGCGCCGCGCACCAACTCGGCCGGGTCGTACCCCCGCGCGTCGATGGTGGTGGACCCGGCCAGCGAGGTGACGCCGATGTACTGCTGTAGGAAGTCCCCGGCGGCCACCCACTCCGGCCGCTCGTGGGCCCTGCCCCACTGCCGTAACCGGGCCGGGGTGATCTGCCGCTCGATGCACCGCAGGACGAGGTCGCGCAGCTCGCCGGCGAACCCCGCCGTGCCCAGTGCTGCCCGGATGTCGGGCGGCCAGGTGATCCCCTCACCCGCCCGGTCACCCCTGAGCAGGTCGCGGATCAGCAGGTCCTGTTCGGCGCCGGTCAGCAGTCGCGGCGGCGGCTCTGCGCGCAGCTGGGCAGCCCGGCGCAGCAGCCCGTAGGCGTAGGAGTGGAAGGTACGGGCCAGCGGTTCGCGGACCGTGGCATGAACGCGTTCGGTGATCCGTTCGCGCAACTCCGTAGCCGCCCGGCGGCTGAAGGTGAGCACCAGTATCTGCTCGGGGTCGACACCCATCGCGATCCGAGCTGCCACCGCCTCGACGATCGTCGTGGTCTTGCCGGTCCCTGGACCGGCCAGAACCAGCAAAGGCCCGCCGGCGTGATCGACGACAACCTGTTGGTCGGCGTCGAGAACCGGAGCCGGTCCGGCAGGGCGGGGCGGCGTACGGACCAGCCGATAGGTCTTTGTCGCGGCCCCTTCACTCGACCGACGCCGCTCAGTCAACCGAAGCGCTCCGTCGGACAGGCATGACAGGGAAGCTACCGGCCGCCTACGACAGCCGCCGGGAGTTGCTCGCAGGTGGTTAGCCGATGGTGAACGCGAGGAACTGGGTGAACTGGGTGGGGCTGAAGTTGTTGTCGCTGACGATCAGGACGCTCTGGCTGCCGTCGGGCAGACGGGGGCCGAACGTGAGTCCCTCGAGGTTGTCCAGCGTTATCCCCAGCGCGTCCAGGTCGAAGAGCAGGAACTTGTCCACGGTCCGCAGCGCCGACAGATCCGCGGGCAGAGCTGCTCGGCCCCGGACGTTGGTCGCGCGGGCAGTGTCGACGAAGTAGAGCCGCACGTCGTTGCCGGCGCCGACGGAGAAGCTGCGCTCCATGGCGATCAGCCGGATCGGAGTCAGCGGGAGCAGATCGACCAGACCGTTGGTCGCGAAAGCGTCCGAGGGTGTGGGAGCTTCTTGCACCGGCTCGACGACGTAAACGAATTCGCGATCCAGTCTGCCCGCCGAGTCGAAGCGCAGCAGCCGCGACGGGCTGGTCGTGGTCAAGGTTGCCGTCGGGCCGTCCTGGGCCAGCGCATTCTCGGTGCCGGTGAAGAAGTAGTCACCGTCCGGGGTGAACCCGCCGCTCTCGAAACCCAGGTTGGTGCGGACGCCAGAGGTTCCATCCGGGGCCGGGTCGTAGTAGCCGGGTACCGGGAGATTGGCAAGCTGCCGGCCGGACAGTGCGAACTCACGGACGAACGGGTCGATGAGCAGCGAAGCGTCGCCCTCGGATGTGATCACGAGGGTGCGCTCTTCGGTGAGCGCGATCGACTCAGGGTCCAGGCTCGATGGGGCGAATGCGCGCCCCCGCGCGTCCCGCAGTGTGGTGACGCCGACGACCGACACGTCCTCATCGTCGAGAGATCCGTCGGCGAGGTCGATCCGCAGTGTGTAGAACCGGGCGGGATCGATCTGGCTGCGGTCGTCGGAGATCGCGTAGTAGACGTCTCGTACGGCGTCGTAGGTCAGCCCGGACAGCCCCCCGACTTCGGTGCCTTCGAACATCAGGCCGGTCGGGAGGATGTCCTCCCCGAGAAACCGCGGCGCCGAGGTAGCCCCGAGGTCGCTGGGGGTGGACGCTGTGGCCGGCACGATGGTCAGACCGACACTCAGCGCCGCCAATGCCGCGCCGATCGTGGCCCGGCGGACGTAGCGCAGGACCTGGAACTGCCTCATGAAGCCTCCGAACGGAAGGGGGTCAGCGGCGGCCACGGTACCGGTCGGCGGGAGGCGGTGTCAGGTGCTGGTTCATGGCGCTTTCGGGTACGCCGCGTAAATTCCCGATCATGACACTGCGCACCTCCACTGCCCGGCTGGCAGCCCTTCTCCCGGTGGTACTGATCGCGGCGTGCGGGGGCTCGGAAGAGGCACCGACCAGCGGTGGCGGTGCGTCCGACATCTCCGAGACGATCACGCTCTACACCTGTGTCAGTGACACCACGATCCAGCCGGTCATCGAGGCGTTCGAGAACGACAACCCGGGCGCCACGATCGACCTCTTCCGGGCGCCCACCGCTGACCTCAACGCGCGCGTCGCGGGTGACGTGCGATCCGGCGGCTTGCAGGCCGACGTGATCTGGGCCTGCGATCCGTTGACCATGCAGGACTATGTGGACCAAGACCTGGTCGGCGACTGGACCCCGGAAACCGAGGTCGCCGAGGAGCTGCGTACCGAGGATTATGTGGGTGTCGCGGTCCTGTACATGGTCGCGGTCTCCGCCGAAGGCGTCACCCCGCCGGAGTCCTGGTCGGACCTGACCGATGGGGCCTACGTCGACGGCGTCGTTGTGCCGGACCCCGGTTTCGCTGCCTCGGCGCTCGGTGCGCTGGGCTACTTCTCGCAGGACCCGGACTTCGGCATCGAGTACTACCAGGCGTTGAAGGACAATGGTGCGGTGCAGGTGAGCGCCCCCGATGAGGTGACGACCGGCGTCGCGGAGGGCGTATACAAGGCCGGTATCACCAACGCCAACTCCGCCTACGCCGCGCAGAACGCCGGCTCGCCGATCGAGATCGTCTGGCCCGAACCTGGTGCGATCGCCATCTACGGTCCGGCCGCACTGGCCGCGGACGCAGCCGATTCCGACACCGCAAAGGCCTTCCTCACCTACATCGCCAGCGAAGAGGGTCAAACGGTGATCGCCGAGGCCGGCTCGTATCCGGCCCTGGAAGGAGTCTCCGGGCCGACCATTCCTGAAGATGCTTCGATCGTGTTTCCCGATTGGGCGGCGCTGGCCGACCAGAAGGACGATCTGCTGGCCGGCTACCAGCAGATCTTCGGCGCCTGAGTCTTGGCCGGTGCCCGATACCTGCGGGGTGCCACGCTCGGAGTGGTAACGGTCGCGGCCGTCTCGGTCGTGCTGACCCCGCTCCTGGTGATGGCCAGAACCGTATGGATCGAAGGCGGAGCTGATCTCGCCGACATCCTCGCCGCTCGGGGCCTGAGCAGCGCGGTCAAGAACACCTTCCTGCTCGCGGTCGCCGTTACGGTCCTCGCTGTCCCCCTGGGGACGGCGCTGGCCCTCGCGCTACGCCGACCGAATCTGCCCGGCCGGGCCTTTTGGCGAGTAGTGATCCTGTTGCCGGTTCTGGTTCCGGACTTCGTCCTGGGCTACAGCTGGTTGCGGGCCTACGGCCGCGCAGGATTCACCGATGACCTGCTCGGAGTGCATTGGCCGGGTGTGCAGACACCGGTCGGAGTCACGGTTGTGGTGGTGGTCAACGCTGTGCCGCTGGTGTATCTGATCACCGCAGTCGGGCTTGCGGCCCGGTCGGAGCCCGCGATGGAACGAGCCGCGCGGGTCTCCGGTGGCACCGCGCTGGGCGTCCTGAGAACGATCACCCTGCCGCTGCTCGGGCCGGCGACCGCGACCGCAGCAGTTCTGGTCTTCGTCCTGACCCTTGGCACGTTCGCAATTCCGCAGGTGATGGGCTCCCCCGCCGGCTTCAGCACGATCACCACCCGGATCTACAGCAATCTCGCTCGCAGCAGTGACCCGCTCGCTTTCACCGAGGCGGTCACCCTGGCCCTGCTGCTCGTGGTCATCGCGGTGCTGGTGGTGGCACCGGCCGACGCCCTGCTCGGCCCGCGCCTGCGGGTAACCCGAGTGGCCACCACGGACTCGACGTCCGTGGCCGGCAGCCGGGCCGGCGGCCGTGGGGCAGCGACGGGTATCGCGTGCTATTCGGTGCTTGCGATGGGCCTTCCGCTGCTTGCCCTGGTTGCCACCGCCATCACCAGGGCGGTCGGTCTCGCACCGACGCCGGAGAATTGGACCCTCGACAACTTCCTGGCGGTGCTCAACGCCCGCAATGGCGAGGCGCTCGGTCGCAGCGTCATGCTCGCCGCCGTTGCCGCCTCGGTGCTGGTCGTGCTCGGCGGACTGGTCGCCGCACTCGAGCGCAGTCGCTCGGGTCGTGGCCTGGCCACCCTGGTCAGTCTCACCCTCGTGCTGCCCGGGTCGACGCTCGCCCTCGGCCTGCTCCTCGCGTACGGGCGCTGGCTGGGCGGGACCCTCGCCATCATCCTGCTCGCCTACATCGCCAAGCTCTGGGCCTTCGCCCACCGTCCGATCTCCGGTGCCCTCGACCGGTTGCCGCCGGACGAGTTGCACGCCGCACGGATCAGCGGCGCCGCTCCGCTCACCGCCATCCGTACGGTCGTCCTGCGCCCGCTCGCGCCGGCGCTGCTTGCCGCGTGGCTCGTCTGCTTTCTCACCGCCTTGCACGAGGTCACCATGTCCAGCCTGTTGTACGGGCCAGGCAGTGAAACACTGGCCGTCGTCGTGCTCAACAGCGCGGAGCTCGGCCAGGTCGGCGTGACCTCGGCGTTGTCGGTCGTGATCACCTTGGTGTTGCTCATCCCCGCGCTCGGATTCTGGATCGCGATCCGGGGGCTCAACCGAGGAAAGGCGTCCTTGTCACCCGTACCGCCCGTACCCGAGCCCGTGCATGTCGGCTGACACCCTGCACGTGCGCGACCTGACCGTCTCCTACAGCGGGGTGCCGGCGCTGTCCGACGTGTGCCTGAACGTGGCGCCAGGCGAGGTGCTGGCACTGCTGGGGCCGTCGGGTTCGGGCAAGTCGACCCTCCTGCACACCATCGCCGGGTTCCATTCCCCGCAGGCCGGCGAGGTGTGGCTGAACGGCCGTCGGGTGTCTTCGGCGAGCCGATCGGAGCCGCCGGAACGACGTGATCTCGCGATGGTGTTCCAGAACTACGCACTGTGGCCGCATCTGTCCGCACTGGACACCGTCGCCTACCCCGCCCGGCGGCGGGGAGACGGCCGGAACGTGGCCCGGGCACAGGCGCTGGTGATCCTGGAGCGGCTGAACGTGGGTCACCTCGCGGACCGGCATCCGGCCGAACTGTCCGGAGGTGAGCAGCAGCGGGTGGGCCTGGCGAGGGCTTTGGCCCGCCGGGCCTCGCTGTATCTGTTCGACGAGCCGACCGCGCATCTGGACAGCCATGTCCGTGGGGTGTTTCTGGCGGAATTGGTCACCCGGCAGCGCGATACCGGGGCAGCCGCCGTCTATGCCGCCCATGACGCGCAGGAGTCCCTGGGACTGGCTGACCGGGTCGCACTGCTCGCGCACGGGCGGGTGATCCAGGTGGGGACTCCGCAGCAGGTCTACCGCGAGCCGGTGGATGAGTTGGCAGCCAAGCTGACCGGCCCAGTATCCGTGCTCACCTCACCTGGGGACTCGCCTCGGGTGCTGGTCCGTCCGGAATGGGCGTCGCTGGACGGGGATCGGGCCGGGCGGGTGCTTGAAGTCTGGTTCCGCGGCCCGCACTCGGACTATGTGTTGGTCACCGATCAGGGGATGCTGCTTGTTCGCGAACCCGGACCGCCACGGCACGAGCGTGGAGCTCAGCTGACCTGGCGACTTTCGCAATCCTGGGCACTGCCCGAAAGCGAGCCGCCAACAGCACAGCCGTCGGTCAGCCAGCTTCCGGGTCAGACGCCGAGCAGCGTCGCCGTACCGGAGTGAAGGTTTCCGTCGTTGACGATCCGCATGTGCCGCATCGTGTATCCGCGTAGGTAGCCGACCTGACGTTCGGTGAGTCGGTCGCAGACCCATTCCCAGTGCAGCGCAACCCAATCCCCGGCCTTCAACTCGGAGATCATGCTGGCTCCGTCTATCGAGCGCACGACCGTCTCGGTCTCGACCGGACCGAAGTCGAGCCGATGTCCGTCCCAGGTCAATGGCGAGGATTCCACGACTACCTGATCGCCCTGCACGGTCAGCACCTGGCCCCAACGAATCCGGCATCGATCCAAGACGGTCAGCGCCTGCTTGGCCCGGCGTCGCTCACTGAGCAGCCCGGTCCACGGGTAGATACAGAACACCGCGAAGCTGTGGTGTGGGACACCCCCGGACAGCACACTCTCGTTGAGCGTGAAGAACTTCGAGCCGGTCATCGGACGGAACCGCTGCTCCATCGAGTCGCCGACCGCCTGGGTGCTCACCATGTCCAGTCGCGGGCTGCCCACCCAATACGCCTCGACCACCCGCCGGTCCAGAGGGTCGGGAAGACCGGTCGCCTCGGCGATCAGCTCGAGATAGGGCCATGCCCCGGCGAACTGCTGTGACATGGCCCGAAGTCCGCCATCGTCGCTACGGGCAACGCCGGATTCGAAGAAGGCGGTGTGGTCGTTGGGCCCGCAGTACCCGTGCGAATTGGGGGGGTAGGCGTAACGAGCGAACAGCACCGGACCGCTGACCTTGGGGCCGTCAGGCATCGAACACCTCCGAAAGCACAACCATCGTCACCTGCAGAACGCGCCCGCCAGCAACGCCTGACGCCATGTACGAATGATCGGGTCGGCTACATAGACCGGATCTTGAGGTAGCGCTGAACGTCTGGAATCGACCTGACGCCGATCACTGTCGCGCCGGCCGCAGCCGCCAGCAGAATCCAGGTCGTGAGTTTGCCGATCGCTGCCATGGTGTCGCTCCCCTCGAGTGCAGTACAAGCTCTTACGGACAAGTTACCGCGCATGCGGGGGATAGCGGGCCAGAATCTTCGCCGAACTATGCAACAGGCGCGTCGGTCGGCGGCATCATCGTGCTGACCAACGTCCGGACTCTGTTGCGCAGCGACTGCTCGACGCCTCGGTGGGCATGCAATGGGCTTTCTACGGGCCGCTCTTCGCGATCTGGGTGGCCGCGGTCGTCTACTCCTACCGGCGGTACCGCTAGGACCGCGCGAGTGAGTCCGCCGATGCCATCCCGGCGGCTCCCGCTACCGAGGCCTGCGTAGGGCGTTGACCGTGACCAGCACAGTGGGCAGGATCAGCGCCGCCGCCACCGCACGTGCCACACGATCGACCAGACCGTCGCCGACGGGACGTCCGAGTCTGGCCCCGGTGAATCGGCCGCCGCCGCTCTGATCATTGCTTGGTCTGTCTCCAACTGGTGGGACAACAGCAGCGGGTCAGGCCGCATCAGGGGCAGGACCAGCACTGCGGCCAGCGCCATCCTGACGGCGCAGAAGACGAACGGCCCGACCAGCGGCGGGATGTTCAGCGCCTCCGCGACCACCCGGCAGGGCTCGCTGAGATTCGGTCCCAGGACAGTCCCAAATGTCGTGGACCAGACCACGAGGGAGAGATCGCGGCCCCGGTTCGCCGGCAGGGCGAGATCCGTTGCCGCATACCGGGACTGAAGCTCGTCGCGTTGCCGGATCCAGCCAACAGCATGCGGAGGATCAGTAGGAGGTAGGAGCCGACGATGGCTGCCAGCACCACGACGGCAGCACCGACTGCCGCCAGCCCCCAACGGGGGCCCAGGCTGCGCCGGCGTCCCGAACGGGCCGCAACGGCAGCCAGCGGGAGAGCCAGCAACGCCGCTCCGAGAACGATCGCCGTGGATCCCCCGCCGGCCAGAACCTACCGAGCCGGAGATGTCCAGGCGGCGAGCAGGCTACCGACCGAGATCGCGGCGCCATCCCCCAGTCCACCGGCTCTTGGGCCGCGGCGAGGACCCAGACGGCGCGGCGGTGGACACCCGTACCGACTGGTCGGCCAGACGGGCGTCGACGGAGGGACCGAAGCGAGCCGGTATCCGGATCAACGCTGCACAAGAGCACTGGCCATTCGGTCCACGACCTCGTCGAGAACCGGTTGCGGCGTAGCCAGATTCAGCCGCACGCAGCCGCGACCGGCATCCCCGCAGTCGACGCCCTCGGTGAAGACCACGCGCGCATGGTCGGCGAAGAAGCTCCCCGGCCGATCCCCCAGGTCCAAGGCTGTGCAGTCGAGCCAGGCCAGATAGGTGCCTTCCGGCGGCCGGTAGACCACTCCAGGCAGCAGCTGTGCGACCAGTTCGCTCAGCCGGATCCGGTTGCGATCGAGATAACCGAGCACGTCGTGCAGCCAAGGCCCCGCACGTCGGTAGGCCGCCGCATGCGCGATCAATCCCGGATTGCTCGTCCCGATCTCGGCAGCCATCCCCAGCCCGGTCCACGTCTCGCGGTCGGCATCGTTGCTCAGCACCACCTGGGCACACTTGAGTCCGGCAAGGTTCCACGCCTTTGACGCGGACAGCGCGGTGATCGTGTGTGCGGAGGCCGCCGGTGAGACCGTGGCATAGGGAATGTGGGTCGTCCCGTTGTAGACGACCGGGCAATGGATCTCGTCGGCGAACACACGTACGCCGTGGCGTTCGACCACCTCGGAGACCGCCCGAAGTTCCGGCAGACTGAACACCCGGCCCAACGGGTTGTACGGACTGCACAGGATCAGCAGCCCAGCCCCCGCCGCACACGCCTGGTCCAACGCGTCCAGGTCGAATTCCCATCGATCCTCGACCAGGACCATCGGCACTTCGACGACCTTGCGGCCTGAGCGCAGTGGAACGTCCAGGAAATGTTTGTACGCCGGTGTTGGTACGACGATGGCGCTGCCCGGACGGGAGAAGGACTCGATCGCGATCTGGAGGCCGGCGATCACGTCGCCGACCGGTCGGATGTCAGCGGCAGCGACCTGCCAGCCATAGCTCTCGGCCAGCCAGCCCGCACACGCCTGCGCCATCTCCTCGACCAGCACCGGCGGCAGATAGCCGAACCTCAGATCGTCCATGCCGTCGTGCAGCGCCTCGATGATCTCCGGAGCGCACCCGTAGTCCATCTCGGCCACGAACGACCCGAGCGCGCCGGGGTACAGAGACCAGTTCAGCCCGCCGCGCTTGCGAAGATCAGCGACCGTGATGCGGTCGAAGTCGTGAACCGTGGACACTCCACCCACTGTGTCACGACCTTCGGTGTGCCTGGATCGGCACAGCTCAGTCGGTCCAGGGACCGACTCCGCTTACCCGAGTGGGGCTGATGTGGGTGACAAACCCTGGCGGCGGCTCGGGCATCGGCGGGAACACGGTGCCAGCCCCGACGTAGATTTGCGCGAGCCGGTGCAGCAGCTCGGGAGCGCCGCCCTCACTGATCCGAGCCTGCCCGTATACGACGAGGTAGTGCCGCATGCCGATCTCGTTGCTCGCGGCGGCCTCGAACGAAACGGCGACCCGTGGATCGCGGCGCAGGTTGGCCAACTTGCGCTGTCGACCGTCCAGATGAGCGGCGACGAGTTCATCGCCATCCAGCCCCACCCAGACGACGGCGACCTGCGGAGACCCGTCCGCGTCCATGGTCACGAGATGAGCAAGGGCACCCGACTCGACCAGCTGCCGAGTCGCAGCATTGAGGACTGCCATGCCGAGCACCATGGCACAGGAACGGCGCGTAAGCCCATATCCGGAGTCCTTCTGTGATGCGCGGCGCAGGCGCCCTGTGCCGTTCCCAGTGGCTGGAACTACCTCGGCCTCAGATGCCGCCAGCCTGCGGCGGCGAGTGCAACCGAGGCGGCAATGTTCAGCATGATTGCCGCACGTACGGCAGGTGGCCAGGTCGTCGGGCGGTAGGTGACCGGCTCGACCAGCGTGCCGGCAAGACAACCGAGGCCAAGACCCACGCAGACGGTCCCCCGAGCGGTGCTCGGCTGCCCTCGGCTCGTCGTCGCGGCGGCGATCAGCGCGCTCACCGGCATCGGCCACGGCGCGGCGATCCCCGCGCCCCACCCGACCCGCACACCAGCGGACACCGAAAGTGGGATCGATGCGCCCAAGGGCTGGCCGGGTATGCCGTGCCGTATCGCGGTGACGCTGCCAAATGCGCTCGCGCCTGCAAACAGCGACGACGCCGCGAGCAGCCGACGATCGCAGGTCATCTCTGCAGCGAACAACAGCAAACACAGCCTGTCCAGAAGACTGTCCACCGGCTGGCTTTCTTTCTTTCCGTAGTCTGCTGGTCAACCTGAGGAGGCCCTTTGCAGCATCGGCGGATCGCGCAGCTTTCCGTCCCCGTCGTGGGGATGGGCACATCACGGACGCTCGACGTACCCGAGGGCTCCCAGCCGTTGGCCGACCGGATCACTCATGCCGCCTTGGACGCCGGCAGCACCCTGATCGACAGCTCACCGATGTACGGCAGAGCCGAAGCCGTCGTCGGGCGGGCGCTCGGGGAGCGTCGCAAGGATGCGCTGGTCGCAACCAAGGTGTGGACCGAGGACGACGAGGAGGCGCACCATCAGATCGAGACCTCACTGGCGTACTTCGGCGGGCACGTCGAACTCTTCCAGGTGCACAACTTGGTTGCCTGGCGCACCCGCTTGGACCAACTGGAGTCCAGACGTGAGGCCGGCCAGGTCTCCCTTCTGGGCGCCACCCATTGGAAGTCCGCGGCCTTCGACGAACTCGAGACGGTCATGCGAACCGGTCGGATCGATGCCATTCAGATCCCGTACAACCCCCTCGAGCGCGAGGTCGAGGCCCGCATCCTGCCGCTGGCCGAAGACCTCGGACTCGGCGTGCTGGTGATGCGGCCCTTCGGTGGCGGTCAGCTGGCCAAGCGCCACATCAGTGAAACCGACCTCGAGCCGCTGGCCAAGTACGGCATCGGCTCGTGGTCAGCTGCTTTGCTGGCCTGGGGGCTCAGCGATCCGCGGATCACCTGCACCATCCCGGCCACCAGCAAGCCAGACCGAGCACGAGCAAACGCAGCAGCGGGATCTGGTCCCTGGCTCGACGCCGAAGCGCGCCGGCACGTGGAGCGGCTGGCCACCGGGTCATGACAGTAGGCGCTAGGCCTGCTCGGCGCGGGCGATCAGATCCCAACTGCGCGGCCTAGGCAGGGCTTCCCACTCCTCGCGCAGCAGCGCCATCCGGAGGTCATCACTCCATCGGCCGTCCTGATACCAGGCGTTGCGG
This sequence comes from Actinomycetota bacterium, assembly GCA_030860305.1. The sequence goes on along the minus strand of JALZIL010000417.1, from coordinate 5,469 downwards.
AAGCGCCCTTCCTGGGTGAATCCACCTTTCGCGTAAGCCGCCTGAGCCCGCTCGTTGTGCGCATCCGTATCCAGCCAGATGCGCTCCATCCGCAATTGGCCAAAGGCGAAATCGACGAGCGCGTTGACCGCGTCCGTACCAAGGCCCTGACCCCACGATTCAGGCTCGCCGAGGGTGATACCGAAGGCACACGATCCGTTCTGCCGATCCAGGTCGAACAGGTCCGTCCGGCCGATTCTTCGGTCGTCGACCAGAAGGCAGATGATGAACCGGAAAACGTCAGGATCGGCGGCCTTGACCGATTCTTCATAGCGAGCCTTCCGGGCAGCGAGGCTCATCGGCGGATCGCCCATCAGCGCAGCGACACGCACGTCCTCGTACCAGTGATGCACGAGCTCGACGTCAGTGGACTCCAGCGGGCGAAGGTAGACGCGCTCCCCCCGAAGACCGCGGACCGGCCGGCTCTGCATCCATCGAAGATTACCCACCGGCATGGCTCGCTGGCTGTCGACGAGGACCGATGCGGCCGGTTCGAGTCAGACCTTCGTCTGCCTCAGCTGCCTGTCTGGAGTCGAGCCCGCGCCGCACCGAGACTCACGACGGTGCCGGGAGCATTCACGAGGGCAGCCGCCTCACCTCGGCTGGCCACACCGAGTCGGGCATAGATCTGCTGGAGATGTGTGCGCACTGTGTCCGGCGTGATCCCGAGCGTCCGCGCGATCTGCGTGTTGCTGAAACCCTGTGCAACCAGAGAGACCAGATGGCGCTGGCGGGTGGTCAGCGGTCTGATGTCACGACTGGCCAAGTCGCGGACGTGGAGATATTCGGCCAGGTGTGGGCGCACGAGATTCGCGATAGCCCGCTCGGTCGCATCGAAATCACGACCACTGTGGCGGAGGAAGCGGATCCGCCGTGAGTGTCCCGGCGGACCCGGCAACGGCATCATCATTTCCCGATCGAAGACGGCACCTGCCTCAGACAGATGCGCGTGCATCGGTGTCTGCCGTGCCTCTCGGAGGCTGTAGAAATCTGTCACGACGGTCACTGACAGATCGCCTGTACGGTCGGCGTAGCTGCAACCCGAGTCCCAGTACAGGTCCCAAAAGGGGTCGTCATCTTCGCTTTCGTCTTCGTCACTGTGCAGGCAAAAGTCCGGCCAAAGCGAGGCCGACGAAACCCAAGTGAAGCGCCGCCGCGGCGCCAGATCGCTGTAGTGAACAACGTCGGCCGGTACCAGCCGCTCAAGCAGGCAGAGGACATCGTCCCTTACGAGCACCGGCGCCCCGTTGGCTTGCCGAGGAGGTGCAGCCAAGACGTGCATGAGTTCGCGAAGTGCGCTGGCGTCGACTTCGTGTCGTGACATAGCTACCTCCCGCCGAGTACTCAACCCGTGCGGACAAGCACCCGACAATACGACGAACATCGTATGGCTCGCCGGCGCCGGCGGGTGAACTACTCGAGCAATGCGACTTCGTACGACGCTTCTCGCCAGCCTCCTCACGTTGGTGACGACGCTGAGCCTGATTGCCCTCGTCGTGCTTTTGTTACCCCCGACCCAGTCGGAACACGGCACTGGTTCCAGCGGCCACCATCCGGGATCAGGGACGGAAAGCCACGGTCACACAGAGCATGCCGGGGCCGAGACGACAGCGACCGATGAATCTTCCCCGCCTCTGGCTACTCAACTCGCGACGGCGAGAACGGTTGCGGCCCAGTGGCCGACCGCAGCAGCCGCTCTCGCCGATGGTTGGACGCTGGCCGAAGACTATGCGTCGCACGTCGGTGCTCACTACATGCGTTATGACGAGATAGATGACGTCTTCGACCCAGGCCGTCCCGAGATGCTCCTATACGGCGGTGATGCACCTGACTCGCCGATCGTCGGCCTCGCCTATTACGTCGTCCATCACGAGCCTGAGGGCTTTGTCGGCTCGGCGGACATGTGGCATCAGCACCCCGACGTCTGCGTCGGGCCGGATGGACCACTCTGGGGAGCGGACGGCGTCGGCATCTGCGCCACCAGCACCGACCAGCCGGTCGGCACTTGGGCGTGGATGCTGCACGCCTGGGTGATACCGGAGTACGAAAGTCCGCAAGGTGTGTTCAGCAGCGTGAATCTAGCCCTGCCATGACAGTCGACCAGGCAGCGGCGCTGCATCTGATATCCGACAGAGTCCTGCGGCGACTGGCGGCGCTAGCCATCATCGTGGCGGCCATCGTCCATATCCCAGTGACACCCGAACACTTCGAGCACGCCCCGTACATCGGCGTGTTGTTCGTCGCATTCACGATTGCCTGCATCGTGCTAGCCGCGGGTCTGCTGTTCACTGCCAATTTCGCCGTCGCAGTGGCCGCGGCGGTCGTCTGCGCGGAAGCGATCGTTGCCTATGTCCTGACTCGGGTAGTTGCCCTACCCATGCTGACCCACGACGTCGGGAATTGGCTCGAGCCGCTCGGGGTGGCTGCCATCATCAGCGAAGCGATTGTCGTCGCAACGTGCGTCGTCCTGGTGAGTCGAGGCCAGGTGAGGCAACGGCAGGATCGCGGCGCCGCACCGATGCCGACGGCCATCTACGCGAATCACGACTGACTCAGCGTCCACTCCTCGCTGTTCCACAGTGGGCCCGCCGTGCTGGCGTTGTGCTCCACCCCTTCGAGGTCGGCGTCGTAGGCGATCAATATCGGGTCCTGGTAGAGCGGGATCGTGTACAGGTCCTCCCAGAGCAGGGCATCAATCCGGTTGCCGAGTTCGGCCTGCGCGTCGGGGTCAGGCTCCTGCTGCAACTCTTCGTAGAGTGAGTCGACCTCGGGGTTGCCGCCGTGCGTGTAGTTCTGACCCTGCAGGCCTCCCTGGGCCTCCAGGCTCTGATAGATCGCGGCACTTTGGCTTGGGAAGGGGCCGCCGAACCAGGCGAACAGGGCGATGTCGAAACCACCGGCTTCCAGGCTGGTCGGGCTGTCCGCAGCGGAGAAGATGTTGGGGTCCACACGAGCGATGATCTCGATGCCGGCCTCCGCGGCTTGCGGGATGATCACGGCAATGGTGTCCTCGCGCTGCCGACTGATAAGTGTCGAGATCTGGAGCGACAGGCGCCCTCGCTGTGGGTGCACGTAGACCCCGTCTGCGCCCCGCACATACTCCGACTCCTCCAACAGCGCCTTGGCCGTGTTCGGGTCCTGGGAGTTGTACTCCACAGGAGCGGTGTCCTGGTACTGCGGCTGGGTGTTGAAGAAGATCCGGTTGTTCAGCACCTCGGCCTCATCTGAGAACTGGCCGACCGTCTGATCGACGATCTCCTGCCGGTCCAGGGCCAACGCGAAAGCCCTGCGTACGTTGGGGTCGGCCAGATGCACATTGCGGGTGTTCAGGTCGAGATGTTCGAAGATCAACCCGAGCTCGATGCTGCTGGTGACGTTCGGCTCGAGGGCAGCCACCTGCCCCACCATGTCGATCTCCGGCGCGCTGGAGATCATCTGCAACTCGCCGTTCTCCAAACCAGAGACCGCCGAACTGGGCTCCTGACCGATCGTCTGGTGGATCAGCGTCAACAGGTTCGGCTGGTCACCCCAGTAGTTCTCGTTCGGCGTGAGGGCCACTGTCTGACTCACCGCATCGATGTTCTCGGCCTTGAGTTGCCAGGGGCCACCGGAGATGTCCTCGGGAAGGCCCTGAGCGGCCGGCCAACCCGTCGTGACCGTCGCGCACAATGCGGTCGGATCGTCGTTGTCCATCAGGTGCGCCGGGAGCAAGGTGAACAGGCCGCGCCAGTCGGCGTACGGCGTCGCGTATGTGACTGTGACGGTCCTGCCGTCCTCGGATCCCTTGATCGACTCGATCTGGTCGTAACCGTACGTGCCGACGATGCCGCTGTCTGGACACGCAGCCACGAACTCGGCGTCTTGCACCTTCGCGACAAAAGCGAAGTCATCCACCGTAACCGGCGTGCCATCGCTCCAGACTGCATCCGGATTGATCGTGTAGACGTTGACCTGTCTGCCGTCCACCTCGTCGAGGGTGGGCTCTTCGGTGAAAAGCTCAGCATCGTGCGCGAGCGAGAAGTCAGGCAGAATCCTGAACGGCGACGGCAGGATGCGGATGAGGATGTTGTAGACCGCATTGGAGAAACCGGACCCAATGATCGGGAAGAGGTTCTGCGGGTAGTCCCCGCCTTCGCCGAAGACGACCTCGCCGGTGCGACCGCTGACGCCGCCAGTATTGCTGCAGCCTCCAAACACGAACACGGACGTCAGCCCTGCTGCGACAAGCGCGGCACGCAGCCTGCTGGGACTCACGATCTACGTGGTTTCATAGGCGCCCTGGCCCCCAAACGACTGGAGCGTATCGCAATTCTGTTCCACCGCAGTCTTTCTTGAAGCGCCTCCCGGTCAAACCGGCGCGGCGTGCTTCGACTCCTTGTCCGAAGTTGGGCCCGACTTCGTGCCGAGGCTCGCAACGGTGCCGGGTGTGCTGACCACGGCCACCGCTTCACCGCGGCTGGACACGTTGAGGCGGGCATATATCTGTTGAAGATGCGTACGTACCGTGTCGGGCGTGATCCCGAGGGTGCGCGCGATCTGGGTGTTGGAGAAACCCTCCGCGACCAACGACATCAGTTGGCGCTGTCGGGTGGTCAGCGGAGCCACGCCACGACTGGCCAGGTCGAGGTGGTGCAGGTATCCGAGAAGGTGCGGACGGACGATTGTGGCGACGGCGCGGTCGGTGTCGTCGAACTCACGACCGCTAATTCGAATGAAACGGATCCGACGGGAATGGCCCGCTAGGCCGGGCAACGGAAGCATCATTTCCCGATCGAAGCTGCACTCGGCGTGAAAGGCGTGCATCGGGGTGCGCCTCAACTCCCGGATGCTCATGAAATCGCTGAGGACGGTTATCGACATGTCGCCCGTGCGGTCGGGATAGCTGCACTGCGAGTCCCAATAGAGGTCCCAGAACGGATTATCCCGGTCGCCCTCCCCGTCCCAGACGGCATCCGGCTCGTCCGGGGTGATCGAGTCAGACTCAGCCCATGTGAAATGGCGCAATGGCGCCGTGTCGCTGAAGGCCACCCAGTCGGCAGACACCAACCGCCCGAGCGTGGACAGCACATCTTGCCTCACGAATACTGCCCCACCGCGGACTTGCCGCGGAGGCTCGGCCAAGAGGTACGTGAGGTCACGTAGCGCGCTGGCATCGAGTCCGTGTCGTGTCACAGATACCTCCCGCCCGAGTACTCAACCCGTTCGGACAATCACCGGCAATACGACAAATATCGTATGGGTGGTTTCTATCGACGGTCGCAACAGTTCCTAGATCCTGGGAGTTGTGTTGTCGTCGTCTCGTCGTGTGAAGAAGGGGCCGGGGCGGCGTCCGCTGTCGGCCAAGCGTCAGCGATTCATGGAGTTGCGTGAGCGGGGGTGGAGTGTCCGGGGGGCTGCCCGCGAGGTCGGGGTGGGCCGTACAACGGGCGG
>JALZIL010000397.1 GCA_030860305.1 Actinomycetota bacterium | reverse complement strand
TCGCGACATTGGCGAGCAGTTCCTCTATCGATTCCAAATCAAGCTGTCCGATGTGGGTGGCTGCAATCCGGCCTCGTCGTCGAGCAGGACTGTGACTTCGGCCTGGCGTGCCGGAGACCAGCCGAGGAGCTCGCGGTGTTCCGTCCTGGATTGTAGGAGACGCTGATCCAGTTTGTTGGACCGGCCTATCTGACGCCCGGAATGCGATGACGGCGATGAGGTTTTCGGCTTTCAAAAGGGCTATATAGTTGCCTTCTCACGGACGCCCTGCGGACCGGCGAAGATGGATGCATGCCCTGACCTGCGCTTATGCGTGTCCGTGCAGTTGACCCAGAACAAGCCGGATCTGCCCCCCATGGGTCCAGGGCTGATGCCGTCCTCAAAATTAGACCAGGCGGATCCGCCGCTCACCGCAGCGGACGTTGTCACCCCGCTTGAGCTGGGCGCCACGCCGGGTCTCCGGGCGGCCGTTGACCTCGACCGAGTCCTCGGCGAGCAGGGTCTTGACCGATCCCCCGGACTCCACCAGACCGGCCAGCTTGAGCAGTTGCCCGAGCCGGATTCCGGCCTCGCCGATCGCCAACTCCTCGATCGCGCCGTCCTGGCGGTCAGTCACCAGGAAAGGCCGGATGGACGTGGGAGTAGCCGAAGCGACCCTTGATGCAGAGGTTGCCGTGCGTGACGTCATGGTCCTTGGGGGAGTCGACCCGCACGATCCTGTTGTCCTGGACGTGCAGGTCGAGGTTGCACCCCACTCCGCAGAACCCGCAAACGGTCCGGGTAGTGGCCTGCTTGGACTCGTCCCAGGTGCCGGCCTGGCGCATGTCGTACTCGGACTTCGGCATCAGCGCCCCGGTCGGGCAGACCCCGATGCAGTTGCCGCAGTAGACACACGCGGAGTTGGTGAGCGGAGTGTCGTACTCGGTGGCGATCGTCGCGTCAAAGCCCCTGCCCGCCACCGATATCGCGAAGGTGTTCTGCGCATCCTCACCGCAGGCCTGGGTGCACTTGTAACACAGAATGCAGCGGGCGTAGTCGCGGATGTAGAGCTCGTCGTCGATCTTGACCGGCTGGGCCACATTGGCCGCGGTGAACCCGTCGGGTACGTCGTGGTGCCCCGGGCGGCGTCGATCGCGCTCACCGGCGGCCGATGGTCTGGCCGGCGGGCCGTACCGCTGGGCATCGACCTCGTAGGCCGCGTTCCAGCGCGCTACGTCGGGCCCGGCCAGCGACATGTCCACTGAGGACCCAAGCAGCTCGAGGACCATCCGGCGGCTGTGCCGGACCCGATCACTGTCCGTACGCACGACCATGTCCGGCTCGACCCGGCGGGAGCATGCCGGAACGAGCACCCGGGAACCCTCGACCTCCACGACGCAGACCCGGCAGGCGTTGACCGGTGCCAGGTTCTCCGAGTAACACAGGGTCGGGGTGTCCACACCCTGCCCTCGGCAGGCGTCCAGGATCGTGGAACCCTCCGGTGCCCGCACCTTCTTTCCGTCGACCTTGATGTCGAGCAGCCGCGAGATCGAGGCGATGACCGGCAGCCGCCGGCGAGCGGGCGGGCCCGGTGGCGTCGCTGTGCCGACGCCGCTGCCGGGCCGACCGCGGTGTCCGGACTCCAGGGCACCTTCGTCCTGGTTCGCCGGGCCGTCGACCGTCTCCTCTGATGCTCTGGTGCCCGCCGTCATCAGTTCTCTTCCGTTCGACTGGCCGGGTTCGGTGCGACGACCCCGGCCGGTACGGCGTCCACCCGCTCGAAGGTACTGTCCAGCAGCCCCGCGTTGAGCGCCGAGGTCAACGCCGTGGCGGCGGTGTGCCCGAGGCCGCAGATTGACGCGTTCCCCATGACACCGGCCAGATCTGCCAACAACGCCTTGTCGACATCGCGTGCCCCATTTGCCGAGGGCCGACCTAGCCGTACCAGCGCCTCCTCCTGACGTACGGTCCCCACCCGACACGGAACGCACTGCCCACAGGACTCGTCCCGGAAGAACGCGGCGATCCGGGTCAGGATGTCGAGCAGGTCGACGGTGTCGTCGAGCACGAAGATCACTCCGGACCCCAGCGATGCCGAGATTGCCCGGGTGCCCTCGAAGGTCAGCGGGGTGTCCAGAGCGTCCGCGGTGACGAACGAACCGGCCGCGCCGCCGAGCATGATCGCTTGCAGTCGTCCGCTGCCGGTGATCCCCCCGGCCAGATCCAATAGTTCGCGCAGCGTGGCACCGAAGGGCGCCTCGTACACGCCGGGCTTCGCGACGTACCCGGACATGCAGAACAGCTTCATCCCGGTCGAGTCAGGAGTGCCGATGGCGGCATAGGCCTTGCCCCCATCGACGACGATGTCCAGGACGTTGAGCAGCGTCTCCACGTTGTTGATGACGGTCGGCTTGCCAAACAGCCCCACCGCCACCGGGAACGGCGGCTTGTTGCGTGGCTCCCCGCGGAACCCCTCGATCGAGTTGATCAGTGCCGTTTCCTCGCCGCAGATGTAGGCACCGGCACCGCGCCGCAGCTCCAGGTCGAAGGAGAAGCCCCGGCCCAGGATGTCGCCACCGAGTAGGCCGGCCTCCCGCACCTGATGGATGGCTGAGTCCAGACGCGTTGTCGCCAGCGGGTACTCGCCGCGGATGTAGAGGTATCCGTACGAGCAGCCGGTCGCGTACGCCGCGATCGTCATGGCCTCTACGAGGGCGAAAGGGTCGCCCTCCATCAGGACCCGGTCCTTGAAGGTGCCGGGCTCGGACTCGTCAGCGTTGCACACCAGGTAGTGCGGCTGAGCCGGTTGTTCGGCGACCGCCGACCACTTCCGCCCGGCGGGGAACGCCGCGCCGCCGCGACCCATCAGCTTGCTCGCGGTCACCTCGTCGCGGACGGCCTGCGCCCCGATGTCCATCGCCCGGACCAGAGCCGCATAGCCACCTGCCGCGCGGTAGGAGTGCAAGGAGGTGGAGTCGGCGACGCCGATGCGGCGCAGCAGCCGAAGCTTGTCCCGATCGGGTCCAGCGGCCTGCGGGATCGACTCGACCGGTTCGGCGTACTCCGGCGCCGACAGCTCCCGTGCCAGCAGACCCGGAACGTGGTCCGGCGACGCTGGAGCGATCGCGACATCCGCTTGCAAGCCGGTGCGCTGCACCAGGATTGCGGGCGCGCGTTCGCAAAGGCCGAGGCAGGGGCTGTTCACGAACGTGCAGGCACCGTCCGGACCGGGATGGTCACCCAGCTGCGTCCGGAGCGCTTCCTTGATCGGCTCCGAACCGGCGATCCGGCAGGCAACGTCGTCACAGACATGCAGGACCCGACCGGCCTGGGGTTCAGTGGACAGCATCGCGTAGAAACTTGCCACGCCGTACGCCTCGGCCGGTGGGACGGTCAGCCGCAGCGAGACGTAGTTCAGCGCCCCCCAGCTGACCCACCCGATTGCCTTCTGTACGGCGTGCAGGACCGGCAGCAGTTCGGTACGCCGGGCACGGGCAGCGGCACCGGTTCGGGCCGTACGTGCATCAGCGGCATCGTCTCGGTCGCCACCGGTCCACCGGCTGTCGGGCAGTCCGAGAAGGCCGTCGACGGCGGCTCGCTCGGCGGCGGTCGGTGTCGCGTCGGACAGGTACAGGTCCAAGTCAGGCGCCTGCTGCCGTCAGCGCCTCGACCCGGATCGCGACCGCCTTGAACTCCGCGGTCCCGGACTTGGGGTCGTAGTC
>JALZIL010000425.1 GCA_030860305.1 Actinomycetota bacterium | reverse complement strand
GATCAGCGACCCAGCCGCTCCTTTCGGCGGGATGAAGCAGAGTGGCATCGGCCGGGAGGGTGCCCACGACGGCTTGCTGGAGTTCCTGGAGACGAAGTACGTGGCCTTCTCGCCCTGACCGATGGGGAGTTCTGGGCATACTTCACCGATGGCCGGGAAGATGCCCGGCGCCGGGAGGCGCTTGGTCGACAGTCCGGTCTTCCGGCCGATCCGCACCGGTCAGACCTTCGAGGAGACAGTCGAACGACTTCTGCAGGCGGGCAAGCTCGGCGTGATCAATCCGGGTGAGCGACTACCCAGCGAACGAGAATTGGCCGCGGCCCTCGGAGTCGCCCGGGAAACGCTGCGCGACGCGCTGCGATCTCTGGTCGAGGCGGGCTACTTCGAGTCCGTACGGGGGCGCGGTGGCGGGACCTTCATGCGCCGCCGACCCGAACCGGCCTTGCCCTCCGCCCAGGACGCGACCGCGTTGCCTGGGATCGGCGAGCGGCTCTCCGACGTTCTCGACCTGCGCCGAGTGCTGGAGGTCGGTGCCGCGGAGCTGGCCGCCACGCGTGGCCTGACTCCGGCCGTCGGTACCCAACTGCGCTGGTTGTTGGAGGAATCCTGCGCCGTCTCGATCGAGGACTACCGGCCGATCGACTCACGACTACATCTGGCCATCGCGGAGGCTACCGGTCTGCCGGTCCTGGCCGGGTACGTCGCGGATGTTCGCGCGGAGGTCAACGACCTGCTCGATGCCATTCCCCGGCTGCCGGTCAACATCCGCAACTCCAACATCCAGCATCGAGCCATCGTGGAGGCGGTGCTCGACGGTGATGCAGCCGCGGCCCGACAGTCGATGACCGAGCATCTGGCTGGAACCGCTGCCCTGCTGCGCGGCTTCCTGGACACCCGCACTGCAGTTGAGCGGCCGGCCAGGAGGTAACAAATCCCTGGCGGTTTCCGTGTAAACCGCCAGTTCTGGCGGTTTCCGTGCAAACCGCCAATTCTGGAGTTCCGTCGTAACCTCCAGATCGCTCGGCCCATAGGCTGGGTGGCGTGTACGCGATCACCCTGCCGTCGTTCGGGGGCCCCGAGGTCCTGACCTGGGCCGAGGTCGAGGAACCGACCTGCGGACCGGGCGAAGTGGTCATCGACGTCGCTGCCAGTGCGGTCAACCGCGCCGACATCATGCAGCGCCAAGGCCATTATCCGCCGCCGCCCGGTGCCTCGGACGTGCCCGGACTGGAGTGCAGCGGGATCATCTCCGAGGTGGGTGCCGAGGTCACGGGCTGGGCGGCCGGTGACGAGGTCTGTGCCCTGTTAGCCGGCGGCGGATACGCCGAGCGGGTCAGTGTTCCCGCCCCGCAAGTGTTTTCGCTGCCCAGCCGGGTTGACCTGGTGGCTTCGGCAGCTCTGCCCGAGGTCGCCTGCACCGTCTGGTCAAATCTGGTGACCCGTGCCGGCCTGACGGCTGGCGACAGCCTGCTCGTCCACGGCGGATCTAGCGGGATCGGGACGATGGCCATCCAGATCTGCGGCCTGATCGGTGCATCGGTGTTCGTGACCGTGGGATCGGCAGCCAAGCGCGACTTCTGCCTCGAGTTGGGGGCCGCCGATGCGATCAACTATCGCGAGGAGGATTTTGTGGGGCGGATCGCCGGACTGACCGATGGCCGGGGAGTGGATGTCATCCTCGACAACATGGGCGCGGCCTACCTGGCCCGCAACGTGTCGGCGCTGGCACCGGACGGGCGCCTGGTCATCATCGGAATGCAAGGCGGCCGCAAGGGTGAACTCGATATGGGGGCACTGTTGGCCAAGCGTGCTTCCGTGCATGCCACGGGCTTACGCGGTCGGCCGGTCGAGGGGCCGTCGGGCAAGGGTGCGGTCGTCGCCGCGGTACGCGAGCATGTCTGGCCGGCGGTCGAGAGCGGTCAGATCCGGCCGATCATCGACCGGATCCTCCCGATGTCTGAGGCGGCCGAAGCACACCGCGTTGTCGAAAGCAGCATGCACATCGGCAAGGTGCTCCTCGAAGTGCCGCGCTGAGCGGGGTCAGCGCAGGGCGGCCAGCGCGTCGAGGATGTGGTCGACCTCGGTCGCGGTGTTGTAGTGCAACAAGCCAATTCGGACAGCGCCGCCTTCGGCGTTGACGCCGAGGGTGTCGAAGAGTTCGGTCGCGTAGTAGTCGCCGTCCCAGGCGCAGATGCCACGTTCGGCCAAGAACTCGTTGACCTCGCAGGGATGTTTGCCGCGCACCGTGATCGACAGGGTCGGAGTACGCCGCGGAGCCGAGCCGAGAATGGTGACGTGCGGCATGTCACGAATGCCGCCCTCCAGCCGTACCAAGAGGTCCTGCTCGTAGGTCTCCGCTGCGCCCATCGAGGCCACGATGCGTTCGCGTCGGGTGCCTTCCGTCGGGATCAGGTCGGCCAGGTAGTCCGCGGTCGCGGCCAGTCCGGCGTATAACTCGAAGGGCGGCGTACCGGTCTCGAACCGCTCGGGTACCCCGTCGGGGGAAGGTGCGAGTTTGTCCGGGTGCAGGTCGGCAAGGAAAGCCGGGTCGGCCGCGACGGCGCCGAGGTGCGGGCCGCAGAACTTGTACGGCGACACGGCGAGCAGATCGACTCCCAACTCCTCGATGTCGAGTGCGAAATGGGGGGCCGCATGCACCGCGTCGACGTACATCAAGGCTCCGACGTCGTGCGCCCGCCGGGCGATGGCGGCCACATCGGGCCGGGTGCCCACGGCGTTGCTGGCCGCGGTGACCGCAACCAGCCGGGTTCGCTCGTTGAGCAGGTCGTCGTACTGCCATTCCGGCAGTTCGCAGGTCTCGATGTCCACTTCGGCCCAGCGGACGGTGACCCCGGCAGCGCGGGCGGCCTGCAGCCACGGCCGGATGTTGGCATCGTGATCGAGGCGGGAGACCACGATCTCGTCGCCCAGCCGCCAGCTCTTCGCCAGCGCACGCGACATGGTGTAAGTCAGGGACGTCATGTTAGGACCGAGGACCACACCTTCGGGAACCGCCCCGACCAGGTCTGCGATCGCGCTGCGACCGGCGTGTACGAGCTCGTCGGCTAGGGCTGAGGCCGGGAAGGGACCACCCCGGTTGGCCACCGCGGTGCGCATGGTGTTGCCGACCGCCGAGGCGACGGAATAGGGAACCAGGCTGCCTGCGGCGCCGTCGACGTGGACGAAGCCGTCGGCCAAGGACATGAACTGTCCCCGTACCCGAAGCACGTCCAACTCGGTCGTGACGGATTCGGACACCAGCACACCCTAGCCACCCGGCCGCGCCTGCGCCCTGGCTCCGGGAGGTGATTGTGTCAACCGACCAACATCGCGCATGCCCTGGGTCCGCCGCGCCGAATTGCACGGGGCAGGATGGAGTGATGACTCAGCCAGATCAGCACCCCCAGCAGCACCAGGTCGTCGTGATCGGACCGGATGGTCGCCCGATCGGAACGATGCCTGCTCAGGACGCGGATGCGCAGGCCGCCATGCTCGCTGCGGGCGCCGGACGCGAGGGTCGTGAGGCGGCCGACGTCACCGCCGAGGTCGAGCAGCTGGGCGAGATGATCTCCGAGCCGGCCAAGGTGATGCGGATCGGTTCGATGATCAAGCAGCTGCTCGACGAGGTACGGGCCGCACCCCTCGACGATGCCAGCCGCAATCGCCTCCGTCAGGTGCACGAGCGCTCGATCCACGAGCTCGAGGACGGGCTGTCCCCCGAACTGCGCGACGAACTGAACCGGCTCTCGCTGCCCTTCGGCGACAATGTGACGCCCAGCGATGCCGAGCTACGGATCGCCCAGGCGCAGCTGGTCGGTTGGCTCGAGGGCCTGTTCCACGGCATCCAGACCGCTCTGTTCGCGCAGCAGATGGCGGCACGGGTCCAGCTGGAGGAGATGCGCCGCCGAGCACTACCCGGTGGGCCCTCGTCGGGGATGCCGGGTCAGCTGCCCGGCCAGCCTGGAATGTCGAGCTACCCCGGAAGCGCCGAACATCCGGGCGGCGGCCAATACCTGTAGTTCGCTCGGTCGGCTCCTCCCTGACCGACTTTCTCCGGATAAGGCGCGGTCTGCTGGGCGCCAGATGTCACCTTCTCCGGAGAAAGTCCGAGTTTGCCGCCAGCCGCCTGTCGGGCGCTCAGAGGTGCTTGCTCGCCTCACGCCGGGACAGGCCGGACATCTGGTCGCCATGGTCGGCTAGGTAACGCCGTACCCAGTCCGGGTCGGTCTTGGCGTACTCCCGCAGCGCCCAACCGATGGCTTTCCGGACGAAGAACTCGCGACGCCCGAGATTGGGTGCCAGACAGTCGGTGAGCAGGTCCAGATCGGTATCGCCCTTCGCGCCGACCTGGGCGATGATCGAGGTTCGCCGGCGCCAGATGTCGTCGTCGGTCGACCACGTCCGCAGCGTTGGTGCAACGTCCGGGGACTCGGTACGCAGGATCAGGCCCACTCGCCGGATCGCGACTTCGTCTACATAGTCCCACCAGGCTCCGGACACGATCAGGTATTCGTACAGTGGGAGGGTGCCCGGGTCCTGGTACGCGGCGTACCAACGCTGCC
>JALZIL010000355.1 GCA_030860305.1 Actinomycetota bacterium | reverse complement strand
CCTGTGGACCGACCCCGATCCGTACGACGCCGAAGTCGGCATGCATGGTCCGGCGCTCCCAGAGCCGGTGGCTGGCCGCGGTGGTCCACAGCGCCGCCGGGTCGGGGTGGCGGTAGAACATGGCCTCGCGCTGCTCGACGGCCGTACGGCGCACCTTGCGCCGGTGCAGGGAGAGGTGGCGCATGTAGTCGCGCCGCTTGGCGATCAGCTCCTTCTTGCTAGGCCCGCCACCGCCCTGCAGCAGGTTCGCCGCCATCATGCCGATCATGGAGAAGCCGATCAGGCCGCCGGCCACATAGGCGAATGGACCCGAGCGCTGGCTGGCGAACAGCAGCGCCATTCCGGCGGCCCCGGCCACCATCGGCAGCATCATCATCATCCGGCCCCAGCCCGCACCGGTCGGAGCGGGGATCTCCGGCGGTGGATCGAGCAGGACCTCTCCGGCCGGCAGCTCCGGGGCATCACGGCGCGGCTGGCGCCGCAGGATGACGGTGGCCACCGGTCGCCTCCATGAGAAAGTTGACTCCGCCGACAGGGGTCAGCAGCGGCCCTATCGTATGAGGCATGATCGCCGGTTGTCGTTGCAGATTGGTGACATCCTCGTTCCGCAGAGCGACGTTGGCCGATACGAAGGGCAACGTTGCGGCAACGGCAAGCACTTATTCGTGGTTATGCGCATAACCGCGAATAAGTGGACGGCGAAGCGACGGTTGTGCGCATAACCGCGAAGTGGGGGGTGCGGCCGCTGTGAGCAGGGGCGCTAGTACGGGGCTGGCGAGGGTCACCATCGCCGCGCCCCGACGACGGGTCGACGTCGCCCTGCCCGAGCACGTGCCCACCGCCGAGCTGCTGCCCGGTCTGCTCCGCGCCGCGGGCGACGGGCTGGCCGATCAGGGGCAGGAGCACGGCGGCTGGGTGCTGCGCAAGTCCGACGGCACGCTGATCGATGCGGCCCGGCCGATCGGTACGCAGGAACTGCGCGACGGGGACGTCCTGCATCTCATGCCCCGGCAGGCCGAATGGCCGGAGATGGACTACGACGACGTCGTCGACGCCATCGCCACTGATGCCCGGCGGCAGAGCCGGTCGTGGGGTTCGGCCAACACTCGTCGCGCGGCGGTGGCCGTCGCCTCGGGCACGCTTCTTCTCGGGCTGGCGATCCTGCTCACCACCGGTCCCAACTGGCAGCTTCCGGGTGGCCTGGCCCTGGGCCTGGCGGTAGGTCTGCTGGCTGCGGCAGTGGCGCTGTCCCGGGCCCTGGGAGATGCCGGCGCCGGAGCGGTGCTCGGCAGTGTGGCGATGGTCTACGCCTTCGCCGGCGGGGTAGCCCTGAGCCAGGGTGACCAGCCGTTGCTGGCCGCGCAGGCCCCCCAATACCTAGCCGGTTGTTCGGCGCTGTTCGCGGTCGGGCTGCTCGGCTATCTGGGCGTGGCCGACCGTACGCAGTATTTCGTGGCCGGCATCGTGGCCGGCCTGCTCGGCTTCCTCGGCGCACTGATCGCCCTGATCTGGGACACCAACCTCGCCGACATCGCCGCAATCCTGGTGTCGGTGGTAGTGGTGTTCACACCGACCATCCCGCTGCTGTCCATCCGGTTGGGCAAGCTGCCGATGCCGAGCCTGCCCACCACCGTCGAGGACCTGCTCGCCGATCCCCCGGTCGTCCCGCTCACCCGGGTGCACGCGACCGTCCGGCGCTCGGATGAACTTCTCAGCGGAATGCTCATCGGCGGAGCGCTGATCGTGTCGCTGGGCGAGCTGGCCCTGGTCAGTAGCGGTGAGCTGAGCGGGTTCATCCTGGTCGCCGTGGTCGGCAGCGCCTCACTCCTGCGGGGGCGGCTGTTTCCGGCTGTGCGGCACCGGGCTCCGCTGCTGGTCACCGGCGTCGTCGGGCTAGCCGCGCTGGCGGTCGGCATGATGGCCGTCGCGCCGGACTGGCGGCTCTCGGTGATCCTGCCGGTGCTGGTCGTCGTGGCCGCGATGGTATTGGCGGCTGGTTTCGCGTACCAGAACCGTCCCCCGAGCCCGTACGTCGGGCGGATCGCCGACATCCTCGACATCCTGTTGGTGGTCGCCGTGGTCCCGGTGGCCTGCGCGGTGCTCGGTCTGTACGGCTACTTCCGCGGTCTCGGCGGCTGAGCCGATGGCCAGTCGCCGGGACCTGTTCCAGTCCTATCAGTTCATGGTCCAACGGGTCATCTCCGGCATCGTGCAGCGCGAGACCGACCCGATCCAGAGCCCGCTGCGCAAGATGATCGGCTCGGCCTTCGCCGGCGTCATGATCGCGGTGGTCGGCCTGGCCGGAGCCGGGCTGATCGGCGTCTTCTTCAAGAGCGACAGCAACGAATGGCAGAACAGCTCTGTGGTCATCGTCGAGACCGAGACCGGGGCCACCTTCGTCTGGCTGCCCGACCGGAACCGGGACGGCCAGAACCTGCTCTATCCCACCGCCAACTTCGCCTCCGCCGCCCTGCTGGTCAACAGCGTCGAGGTGGCCGAGGTCTCTCGCTCGTCGCTGAACGACGCGCCGCGTGGTCCCCGACTGGGCATCGCCGACGCGCCGGACAACATCCCCGACCCCAGTCGGATGCTGGGCGACCCATGGACGCTGTGCTCCTTGCCGGCCGAGACGATCGCCGGCGAGCAGGTGCCCAACACCGCGCTGGTCGTCGGACGCGACATCAGTCGAGGGCAGGCGATAGAGGACCGTGCGGTCCTGGTCCAGGACATCGAGCAGAACACGCTGCACATGGTCGCCAACGGCCATCAGTATCCGATCCCCCAGCCAGATCCGGTCCTGGAAGGTCTCACGCTGCGAGACGAGACGCCGATCGAGGTGGGCACCGCCTGGCTCAACGGACTGCCCAGCGGTCTGGATCTCGTACCGGCGCCGGTCGCCGAACGCGGCGCGCCTTCGACCGCCTTCCCGGGCGCGATCGCCGGAGAGATCCGCTTCGTCGAGTCGGCCAACGACAAGCAGTACTACCAGGTGACTGTGGACCGACTACAGGAGATCACCGAGGTCCAGCACTTCATCCTGCTGGCCGACCCGGCGATCCGGGACAGCGTCTATGGCGGCCAGCCCCCCGAGGCCCGACTACTGCCCTCCGACGAAGCCACCGATGCACTACGCGTTCCGCTGCTCGAGTTGAGACCGACCGATCCACCGGCCGACCAGCCGGAGATGTTCGACATCACCAGCCAGAACCCGACGATCTGCGCCTCGTTCACTGCTGAGGAACAGACTCCGCTGATCGCCGTCGATGCCGCCGTGGAGGGTGCCGAGGATGCAAACGCCACGCAACGCCGTACGGCGGCCGGAACGGTGCTGGCCGACCGGGTGCTGGTCGCATCCGGATACGGCGCGATCGTCGAAGAAATGGTCTCCGGCCGCGCCGTCGCGGGCACCCGCTATCTGGTCACCGACGAGGGCCGCCGCTATCCGCTGTCGGTCGAGGTCCAGGCCCTGCTCAGGTACGGCAACGTCGAGCCGATCGCGCTGCCGGCCTCGCTGATCGCACGGGTGCCGTCCGGTAGCGCGCTCGACCCGCGCCAGGCGCAGAACACCGTCGGCTGAGCTGAATTGTGGGGCGTCCGGCAGGCGAAGGCCAGGACAGTCTTTTCCGACCGGGCTATCCATCCAGGCGCGCCCGGCGCTAGGGTCTAGATCATAAACCGGGGGAACCGCAACGCCATCCCGGCCGTCACAACGCAACAGCACGGGCGCGTCCCGTCGCCAATGGCGGGGGCGCAGAAGACAATGGGAGGTGGGGACTTTGCCAGAAGGCAGCGGCGTAAGCAGGGTACAACTCACGACATTCGCCTCGAAGGCTGACGGCGCAGCGCAGGCCATGCAGGGTGCCGTCAGCACCCTGGAAGGTGACCTTTCGATCCTGGAAGCGCGTTCCAAGGGTGGATTCGCCCAGCGGTTCGCCCAGGTCAAGATGCAGATCCAGGACGAGCTGAACACGATGAACCGCGCTCTGTCGGCGACCTCGGCCGACGCCAACACCGCGGCTCAGAAGTTCACCGCCGGCGACGAAGACCAGGCCCAGCAGGTCGGCCAAGCCGGTGACCAAGCGGTCGGTCTGACCTCGAAGCTACCGGTCTAGGGAAGGGAATCGATCATGAACGACGGAGATTGGTACAAGGTCAGTTGGAACGACCAGTCCGACGCGGCTGGGTACGTCGACAAGGCGATCGGCACCTTCCAGTCCGAACTCGACGGCATCAACAGCGAGACCAATGCGCTGCTGGGCCAGTGGGAGGACTCCTCGTCCCAGGCCGCCTACCGGCAGCGTCAGGAAACCTGGACCAAGGCCGCGACCGACATCATGGACGTCCTCGGCAAGTTCAAGGCCAGCCTGGTCACCTCGGCGGGGATTTCCTCGGACACCGAGTCGGCCAACGCCGTCACGATGGCGGGCTGACCACCAGCAACGGTTCGACAAGTAACCAGCCTGGCAACTAGCACAGCCAGGCAACTAGCACAGCTAGGCAATGGGGTTGACCCCGAACGGTGGACACCTTTCTAGTGGGACTTCAGGTCCTGCAGTGAGGATGTCGTCATGTCGGGTAAGCGCAGGAACTACACCCCGGCCTATCGCCGTGAGGCAGCTCGTCTAGTC
>JALZIL010000311.1 GCA_030860305.1 Actinomycetota bacterium | reverse complement strand
CGGCTTTCGTTCGAGGGCCCGGCCCTGGTCGAGGCGGGCCAGCAGGAGCAGGTCGTCGACCAGCCGCCCCATCCGAATGGCTTCACTCTCGGTGCGGACCATGGCTTCTGTCAGTTCGCCCTCACCGCGAAGGCCACCGGCCCGGTAGAGCTCGGCGTACCCGCGGATGGTGGTGACCGGGGTGCGGAGCTCGTGCGACGCGTCGGCGGCGAACCGGCGCAGCCGCTGCTCCGAGCGGCCACGGGCATCGAAGGCGGCCTCGATCGAGGACAGCATCGCGTTCAACGAGCGGCCCAGAGCTCCGGCCTCGGTCTTGGCCGGCGCTTCGGGTACCCGGTGCGTGAGATCCCCGCCGGCGATGGCCGAAGCGGTCGCAGTCATCTGCTTGATCGGTCGGATCCCGAGCCGGATGACCCACCACGCCACCAGCGCCAGCACGGCAAGGATCGCGGCGGTGGTCACCCAGGCGACCGCGGTCACCCGCGCGACGGTGGCATCGACTGCGGTCAGCGGCAACGCCAGGATCACCGTGCCGTCGGAGCCGGGCTCGGGATAGGCCAGGACCCGTAGCCGGACCTCTCCGTTGTCGAAGGTGTACGGCGTCCTGGTCTCGGCAGCCCGCCAGGCCTGCGGCCATTCGATGTCGGGAAGTGCGGCGTCGCCGATGTCGGGCGTGGAGATCGCGGTCTGCGTACCGTCCGGATAGCAGACCAGAACGTAGAGCGAGCTCAGCTTCGGGCCGGCGGCCGGGTCTCCCCCGGGCTCGCCGTATCGTCCGCCATCAGGTCCGCCACCCCCGTCGCCGCCCTCCGGACGCGGCAGGTAGTCCAGCCGGTTCAGCGGGCCCTGAGCATCCTCGAGCTGTTGGTCGAGTTGGGCGAGCAGGGAGTCCGAGGTGCTCTGCACGACCACGAAGGCGGCCAGCGACAGCAGGGCACCGATCAGCAGAGTGCCGGCCAGCACCCGGGCTCGCAGCGACACCGGCTAGCCGGCCGTACGCAAGGTGTAGCCCACTCCTCGAACCGTGTGGATCAGCTTGGGTTCCATCGCATCCACCTTGCGCCGTAGGTATCCGATGTAGGTCTCGACGATCCCACCGTCTCCGCCGAAGTCGTAGTTCCAGACCCGGTCGAGGATCTGGGCTTTGGACAGCACCCGACCAGGGTTCAGCATGAAATAGCGCAGCAGGTTGTACTCGGTCGGCGACAGGGACAGCTCCTCGCCGGCCCGACGTACCTGATGGGCGTCGTCGTCCATCTCCAGATCGGCGTAGGTCAGCACTGTGCTCTTCTCCCGCGCGAGCCCGGCCCGGCGAAGCAGCGCGCGGATCCGGGCGACCAGCTCCTCGAGGCTGAACGGCTTGACCAGGTAGTCGTCGCCGCCCAGGGTCAGCCCCCGGACCTTGTCCTCAGTCGCATCCCGAGCGGTCAGGAACAGCACCGGCACCCGGCTGCCGGCCGATCGCAGGCGCCGGCAGACCTCGAAACCGTCGATGTCGGGAAGCATGACGTCCAGGACCAACAGATCGTGGTCATTGCCCACGGCGGCCTCGTACCCAGCACTGCCGTTAGCCGCCTCACCCACCTGGAACCCGTTGTGCCGCAATGCGGCTGTGAGCATCGAGCGCAGATTGTCTTCGTCCTCGACGAGCAGCAGCCGTTCCCCGGTCATGAACCCAGCGTGCCAGCCGATCCTGAGAGCTCCCTGTGAGCCGACAGCGAGTCTTCAGCGGCGCCTGAATCCTTTCCCGGCGAGGATTGCTGGCTGCGATCCCATCCCCGGGCCACCGTTGCGGGTTTCCCGAGCACGGGACCGGAGGATTCGACATGAGTCCGAGCGCTGCGCGCGTACGGGACCGGCGGTTCCGACAAGAGTCTGAGCGCGCTGCGCGCGCGATGTGCCAACCTTGTCCCGTGGGCGACGAAATCGAGGCGATCGAGTACACCCGCGAGCACCGTCGCGAATACCGCGCCAAGGTGCGCACCTGCCTCGACGTCTTCGAACGCATGCTGGCCCAGTCGAGTTTCGATTTCGAGAAGCCGCTGACCGGGATGGAGATCGAGTTCAACCTGGTGGATTCCGACTGGCAGCCGGCCATGTCCAACACGGCCGTACTCGAACAGATCGCCGATCCGGCGTACCAGACTGAGATCGGCGCGTACAACATCGAGTTCAACGTCCCGCCGCGTCGACTGCCCGGCACCAGCGCGCTGGAACTCGAGGCGCACCTGCGAGCCAGCCTCAACGCTGCCGAGATCAAGGCCAACTCCCAGGGCGCGCACATCGTGATGATCGGGATCCTGCCGACCGTCATGCCCGAGCACTTCGAGGGCGCCTGGATGAGCCCGTCCACCCGGTACGAGGCGTTGAACGCGTCGATCTTCTCCTCGCGCGGCGAGGATCTGCTCATCGACATCGCCGGACCGGAACCGCTCACGGTTCACTCACCTTCGATCGCACCGGAATCGGCATGTACAAGCATGCAGTTGCACCTTCAGGTCGCTCCGCATGACTTCGCCGCGAACTGGAATGCCGCTCAGCTGTTGCTCGGCCCACAGCTGGCGATGGGTGCGAACTCGCCGTACTTCTTCGGCCATCAGTTGTGGTCGGAGACCCGCGTCGAGTTGTTCGCCCAGGCCACCGACACCCGGCCCGAGGAACTCAAGAACCAGGGGGTACGCCCGCGGGTGTTCTTCGGCGAGCGGTGGATCACGTCGATCTTCGACCTGTTCGAGGAGAACGTCCGCTACTTCCCCTCGCTACTGCCCGAGATGTCCGAGGAGGATCCGGTAGCGGAGTTGGAGGCCGGTCGTACACCGCGGTTGCAGGAACTCCGTCTGCACAACGGCACCATCTACCGCTGGAACCGGCCGATCTACGACATCGTGGACGGTACGCCGCACCTGCGCGTGGAAAACCGGGTGCTCCCAGCCGGTCCCACGGTTGTGGACATCATGGCGAACTCCGCCTTCTACTACGGGGCCCTGCGGGTTCTGTCCGACGAGGACCGTCCGGTGTGGACAAAGATGACGTTCGCGACCGCCCACGAGAACTTCGTCGAATGCGCACGGTTCGGCATGGAGGCACGGATGTACTGGCCCGCCATGGGCGAGGTGACACCTGACGAGCTGGTGTTGCGAAAGCTCCTGCCGATGGCCCATGAGGGTCTGGAGCGCTGGGGGGTCGCCGCCGAGGTCCGGGACCGCTATCTAGGGATCATCGAGGGACGGGCCAAGTCCGGGCGAAACGGTGCGGTCTGGCAGACCGAGACCGTCCGGGCCTTGGAAGCGCGAGGCCTGAGCCGACCGAAGGCGCTGCAACAGATGTTGCGGATCTACTGCGAAGGCATGCACTCCAACGAGCCCGTACACACCTGGGACATCCCCGCCTAGATCTCGGCCCCGCCCCACTGCTCCCGGGTTGGCGTGACATGTCGCCGCGGCTGCTGACCCTCGCGGAAGATCCGCAGGCGCCTGCTGGTTGCCTAGTGAGGTGACCGCCATCCTGCTCGCACTCGGGGCGGCTCTCGCGTACGGCGCCTCGGACTTCATCGGTGGCCGGGCTTCCACAAGGGCACATTTCGCCGTGGTGACCGCCGCCGGTGCCGGCGTGGCACTGCTGATTGCCTTGCTGGCCGCCCCGTTGATCGGCAGCAGCGCACCGTCTGCCGGACCATTGCTGTGGGGTCTCGCATCCGGAGTGGGGTCCGGGATGGGGACGCTGTTCCTCTATCGGGGCCTTGCACGCGCTCGGGTGGCCGTTGTCGCACCGACCTCAGGCGTACTTGCCGCAGCCCTGCCAGCCGTAGTCGCGGTCGTGCTGGGTGAGCGTCCGACGCCGATCGCGATCGTCGGCCTGCTTCTCGCGCTGCCCGCGGTCTGGCTCATCTCCGGCGGCGGAGGCGACTCAATCGACGACGGCCGGCCATCGGGCATCAGCGACGGTCTATTGGCCGGGTTCGGGTTCGGTC
>JALZIL010000284.1 GCA_030860305.1 Actinomycetota bacterium | reverse complement strand
GTCGGAGTGGCGATTCTGCCCGTCGATCCCGATAGCCCCGGCGGTGTGTCCGACCAAGATGACATCCGGCCCGACCGGCTGGGAGAACTGCTGCCCGTGTCGGATCGAACCGATGCTGAGATCGCCGAGGAGCTGGCGCGGATCTCACCGCGAGCCGTTCGCCCTCATCGTCAGTCACTCGGATGCCCTACAGCCGATTCGCCGGTCCAGGATCGAGCCGGGCAAGCTCGTGGGTACGCGACGCTCCCGACCGCGGACCGAGGGCGAGGAAGCACAGGCGTGCGGTGACCACGACCAGCAGGGCAGCGCCGAGCATGTGCGCTGAGACGAGAAGCCTAGGGAGATCGGTGAAGTACTGGGTGATGCCGATGACCCCCTGGACGACCTCGGCGGCCAGCACCCACCAGACGGCCCGATGCGCCACGGCCGGGCTGGCGCGGGTGATCAGCAGCGCAACGATCGTGAGGCCGATCAACAGATAGACCGCCTCGGCATGAATCCGGCTGAGTATCGCGACATCCAGCCCCGTGCGGCCGGCCTCCGGGTCTCCGCTGTGCGGACCGCTGCCGGTGGTGACCGTGCCCAACACAAGTACGACGGCGAGGTCTACGGCGATGGCCACGATCAGCCATCGTTGCGGGCCGCGCAGCGCCGCGCGTTCGATCGCCGGGGCACTTGCGCGCAGGTGCAGCCGGCTGGCCAGGGCGATCAGCACCATCGACACCAGGAAGTGGGCCGCCACCGACCACGGGTTGAGCCCGGTCAGCACGGTGACGCCGCCGAGCAGGGCCTGAGCGGGGACACCGAGCAGCACCCCGACTGCAGTAGGAAACAGGTCCCGTCGACCGGCTCGCCAGACGGCGTAAACAGTGAGGATCGCGATCAGGCCCACCACTGCGCTGAGTGCGCGATTGGTGAACTCGATGATTCCGTTGATCTCGAGTTCCGTAGTCGGAAAGAAGTCGTCGTCCGTGCAGGAGGGAAAGGTCGGGCAGCCGAGGCCGGAACCGGTCAACCGAACCGCACCGCCGGTCAGGACGATGCTGATCTGCGCGGCGAGGTTGATCAGCGTGATTCGGCCAAGCGATAGGCCGAGCAGGGCCGGCGGACGTGGGCTAGCGCGGCGCTCAGTCAGCTGAGCAGGCATGCGCTCAGCCTAGGCGGCAGTCCGCGGTGAGCAGCGACACGTTCGGTTAGGTCAGCCTAAGTGGAAGGCTGCGTCGAAATACGTCACACTGTTGTTGTGGAATCCGCCGTCCTGACCTCTCGTGAGGTAACTGCGCTGCGGCCCGAAGTTGGCCGGAGTGGCATGGACGACGGTCGTACCCGCGACCGAGTGATCGACCTGCTCTGGCGAGAAGGGCCGCTCAGTGCAGCGGACCTTGCCAGCCAACTCGGGATCTCGGCCGCCGCGGTACGCCGGCACCTCGATGCGCTCGAGGCCCAAGGCCGGATCGAGGGGCAGACCACCCCGCACAAGGCCAGCCGTGGTCGCGGCCGTCCCGCTCGAGTGTTCGCCCTGACCAGCGTGGGACGAGAACGCTTTCCGCACGCCTACGACGACCTGGCGCTCGCTGCGCTGCGCCATCTCGCTCGCAGCGGCGGTGCCCGAGCGGTCACGGCATTCGCCCAGGATCAGCTGGCCGGACTCGAGGAACGCTGTACCCAGGCGGTCACGATCGCCGGGTCCGACCGCTTCGCCAGGGCGCAGGCTCTGGCCGGGGCGCTGTCCCGCGAGGGTTACGCTGCCACGGCGTCGGGCCTGGCCGGCGGAGGCCAACTGTGTCAGCACCATTGCCCGGTCGCGCACGTCGCCGCGGAGTTCCCCCAGCTGTGTGAGGCCGAGACCGCCGTGATCAGCCGGTTGGTCGGCACCCATGTCCAACGACTGGCCACCATCGCGCGTGGTGATTCGGTCTGCACCACGAACATTCCCTCGGCCGAGATTTCCGCTGTGCACCCCCGCACGTCAGACCAGCAGAACGGCACAGACCAGCACGGCATACCTGCCCCGCACGTCTCCAACGGGAGGAACCCCGCATGACGACGACGACTCCGCTGACCCAGGACGAGCAGATCGATGCGCTCGGCCGGTACAAGTTCGGCTGGGCCGACTCCGACCTAGCCGGAGCGACTGCCGCGCGGGGGATCTCCGAAGCCGTCGTGCGCAATATCTCCGGGCTCAAGAACGAGCCGGAGTGGATGCTCGAGCGCCGACTCAAGGGCCTGAAGCTGTTCGACAAGAAGCCGATGCCCTCCTGGGGGTCGGACCTCTCCGGGATCGACTTCCAGAACATCAAGTACTTCGTCCGCTCGACTGAGAAGCAGGCGGCCAGCTGGGACGATCTCCCCGCCGACATCAAGAACACCTACGACAAGCTCGGCATCCCCGAGGCCGAGAAGCAGCGCCTGGTCTCCGGCGTCGCAGCGCAGTACGAGTCCGAGGTGGTCTACCACCAGATCCGCGAGGACCTAGAGGAGCAGGGCGTTCTGTTCCTGGACACCGACACCGGGCTGCGTGAGCACGAGGACATCTTCAAGGAGTACTTCGGTTCGGTGATCCCGGTGGGCGACAACAAGTTCGCCGCACTGAACACCTCAGTCTGGTCCGGCGGCTCGTTCATCTATGTCCCGCCGGGCGTGCACGTCGACATCCCGCTGCAGGCGTACTTCCGGATCAACACCGAGAACATGGGCCAGTTCGAACGGACCCTGATCATCGTCGACGAGGGCGCCTACGTGCATTACGTCGAGGGCTGCACCGCGCCGATCTATTCCAGCGACTCGCTGCACTCCGCGGTCGTCGAGATCATCGTCAAGAAGAACGCCCGCTGCCGCTACACGACCATCCAGAACTGGTCGAACAACGTCTACAACCTCGTCACCAAGCGGGCTGTGGCCCACGAAGGCGCGACGATGGAGTGGATCGACGGAAACATCGGCTCCAAGGTCACGATGAAGTACCCAGCCGTCTGGATGACCGGCGAGCACGCCAAGGGCGAGGTGCTCTCCGTCGCCTTCGCGGGAGAGGGCCAGCACCAGGACGCCGGCGCCAAGATGGTGCACGCCGCACCCAACACGTCCTCGACGATCGTGTCCAAGTCGGTGGCTCGAGGAGGCGGCCGTACCTCTTACCGCGGTCTGGTCCAGATCGACGAGGGCGCGCACGGATCGCGCTCCACGGTCAAATGCGATGCGCTGCTGGTCGACTCGATCAGCCGCTCGGACACGTATCCGTATGTCGACGTCCGCGAGGACGACGTGTCGATGGGGCACGAGGCCACGGTGAGCAAAGTCAGCGATGACCAGCTCTTCTATCTGATGAGCCGCGGCCTGACCGAGGACGAGGCGATGGCCATGGTCGTCCGCGGGTTCGTCGAGCCGATCGCTCGCGAACTCCCCATGGAGTACGCCCTGGAGCTCAACCGGCTCATCGAGTTGCAGATGGAAGGGGCCGTGGGCTGATGGCGGCTGTTCTCGCCGATCCGCGGCAGACCGTCGACGCTCCCGACACCGAATCGAGCGCTTCTCCAGTGGACATGATGACCTTTGCTGCCCCGACCGGGCGCGAGGAGAACTGGCGGTTCAGCCCGATGCGGCGGCTCCGGCCGCTGCTCGCGGGCGCGCCCTCAGACGCGCATCTGACGTGGGAGACAAGGCTTCCCGAGGGCGTCGAGCTGGTGACCGTCGAGGCTGACGATCCAGCTCTGGAGGCCGTCCCCGCCCCGATCGATTACATCGCGGAACTCGCTCGTCGGCACTCAGATGGTGGGGTCGTCGTCCGGATCCCCAAGGCCGCCGAGCTGACCGAACCGGTCGTCATCCGACTCTCCGGTAGCGATCCCGAAGCACTCGTGTGGGGCCATGTCGTCGTCGAGGTCGGCGAGCACGCGCAGGCACGCGTGGTCCTCGATCACTCGGGCAGTGCGCGGTATGCCGCAAACGTGTCGGTCCTGGTCGGTGACGGTGCCTCGCTCGATTTCGTCCACGTCCAGGACTGGACCGACGACTCGCTGCACTCTGCACACGTTGCTGTGCGAGTCGGACGCGACGCCCGGTACAAGTCGATGCAGGTCAGCCTGGGCGGTTCGGTCGTCCGCATCGTGGAGACGGTCACCTTCGACGGCCCCGGTGGAGACGCCGAGCTGAACGGCCTCTACTTCGCCGATGCCGGCCAGCACCTCGAGCACCGGCTGTTCATCGAGCACCAGCAGCCCAACTGCCGCAGCCGGGTGTCGTACAAGGGGGCTCTACAAGGGGCGAGCGCCCGTACCGTCTGGGTGGGTGACGTCTTCATCGGCGCAACCGCAGAGGGCACCGATACCTATGAGATCAACCGCAACCTAGTCCTGTCCGAAGGTGCGCGCGCTGACTCGATTCCGAACCTGGAGATCGAGACCGGCCAGATCATCGGAGCCGGACACGCAAGTGCCACGGGCCGATTCGACGACGAGCAACTGTTCTACCTGCGCTCCCGCGGAATCCCGGCCGACGAGGCGCGTCGCCTGGTCGTACGTGGCTTCTTCGCCGACCTGATCGGCCGTATGGGAGAGCCGGACCTGCAGGAACGCCTCATGGTCCGCATCGAAGGGCGACTCGCCGAGGCCGGTGTCCTATGAGCGACCCAAACCGCACATTCTCCGGAGAAAGTCACCTCAGCGACGACGCAGACCGCACATTCTCCGGAGAAAGTTCCCCCAACGGGTTCCGACGTGCCTGCCAGGTCGACGAGGTGCCCGAACCCGGCTCGTTACGCGTTGAGTTCGATGACATCGACGTTGCCATCGTCCGCAGCGACGGGGAGCTGTACGCGATCGAGGACGTGTGCTCGCATGCCGAGGTCGCCCTGTCCGAGGGCGACGTCGAGGGCGCCACGATCGAGTGCTGGATGCACGGATCGTGTTTCGACCTCCGCAGCGGAGCGCCCACCGGGCCGCCAGCAACCGAGCCGATCGAGGTCTTCGACGTCCAGGTGACTGACGGCGTCGTGCATGTGAACACGACAGCCAGACCGACGTTTGGATCGCGCCAGAATCTGGCAGCGGTCCTGAAGCAGAAGGAGCAAGCCACATCGTGACCACCAGCAGCACCAGCCCCACCGCCGGATCGGCCGGATCCGTGTTGGAGATCCGCGGTCTGCACGTGAGCGTCGGCGACGGTGCGAACGGCGAGGAGACCAAAGAGATCCTCAAGGGTGTCGATCTGACCATCAGAGCCGGTGAAACGCACGCGATCATGGGCCCCAACGGTTCTGGGAAGTCCACGCTTGCCTACAGCATCGCCGGGCATCCGAAGTACACCGTCACCGCCGGGACGATCACCCTCGACGGCGAGAACGTGCTCGAGATGAGCGTCGACGAGCGCGCGCGGGCCGGGCTGTTCCTGGCTATGCAGTACCCGGTCGAGGTGCCCGGGGTTTCGGTGTCCAACTTCCTCCGCACGGCAGCCACCGCGATCCGCGGGGACGCCCCGAAGCTGCGTACCTGGGTCAAGGAGGTCCGGGAGGCGATGTCCGGGCTGAAGATGGACCCGGCCTTCGCCGAGCGCAACGTGAACGAGGGGTTCTCCGGCGGGGAGAAGAAGCGTCACGAGATCCTGCAGATGCAGCTGCTCAAGCCGAGGATCGCCGTCCTCGACGAGACCGACTCCGGCTTGGACGTCGACGCCCTGCGGGTGGTCGCCGAAGGTGTCGACGCCGTACGCGCCACCGGCGAGGTCGGCGTCGTTCTGATCACCCACTACACCCGGATCCTGCGCTACATCACGCCCGACTTCGTGCACGTCTTCGTCGATGGCCGGATCGCCGAGGAGGGCGGGCCAGAACTCGCCGACAAGCTGGAGTCCGAGGGCTACGAGGCTTACGGCGCCAAGGGCTCGGCCACCGCGGCCACCGCAGCGGTCTAGGAGCCCTCCGATGACGACGCTGCTTTTGGACAGTCAGCTGTTGGACACCGAGCTGATCTGCAGGGACTTCCCGATCCTGTCGCGGACGGTTCGCGACGGTCGCCGGCTGGTCTACCTCGACTCCGGTGCCACTGCCCAGAAGCCGCGCCGCGTGCTGGACGCCGAACGCTACTTCTACGAGAACCACAATGCGGCAGTCCACCGCGGCGCGCACCAGCTGGCCGAGGAAGCCACCGACCTGTACGAGGCGGCCCGTCGTACGGTCGCGACCTTCATCGGCGCAGCCGAGAACGAGGTGGTGTTCACCAAGAACTCCACCGAAGGCATCAACCTGCTCGCGTACGCGATGAGCAATGCGGCGACAGCCGGACCGGATGCTGCCCGATTCATGGTCGGCCCTGGTGACGAGATCGTGGTCACCGAGATGGAACATCACGCCAACCTGCTCCCCTGGCAACAACTGTGTATCCGAACTGGAGCAACGCTGCGCTGGTTGACGTTGACCGACGATGGCCGGCTCGATCTGAAGTCGCTCGACGACGTGATCAACGAGCGCACGAAGCTCGTCGCTCTCGTGCACCAGTCGAACATCCTGGGAACGGTGAACCCGATCAGGGAGATCTCCGCCCGTGCACACGAGGTCGGTGCGCTCGTCATGCTCGATGCGGCTCAGTCGGTCCCGCACGCGGCTGTCGACGTGGTCGCCCTGGACGTGGACTTCCTGGTCTTCTCCGGTCACAAGATGCTGGGCCCGACCGGGATCGGGGTCTTCTGGGGACGCTACGAGCTGCTCGAGGCACTGCCGCCGTTCCTGACCGGAGGCTCGATGATCGAGGTCGTGCACATCGACCGGGCCACCTTCGCCCCGCCGCCGCAGCGCTTCGAGGCCGGGGTGCCGATGGCTGCCCAGGCCATCGGACTAGCGGCGGCGTGCGACTACCTCACCGAGCTCGGCATGGACCGGGTCGCCGCACATGAGCATGCCCTGACCGAGCTGGCCCTGGTTGGCCTGCAACAGATCCCGGGGGTGCGGATCGTCGGGCCGCCGGACAGCGTCGAGCGCGGGGGAGCCGTGTCGTTCACGGTCGAGGGCATCCACCCGCACGACGTCGGCCAGGTGCTCGACGACCTGGGCATCGCCGTACGCGTCGGACACCACTGCGCCTGGCCGGTCGTACGACGGTTCGGGGTCCCGGCCACCACCCGGGCGACCTTCTATATCTACAACGGGGCCGAGGACGTGCAAGCGCTGCTCGACGGCGTGCTTGAAGTGCAGCGGTTCTTCGGGGTGCCGGAAGCACCTGAGAGCGCCGGTATCACGGTGGCGGGCGCCTGATGCAGCTGGAATCCATGTATCAGGAGATCATCCTGGACCACTACCGGCGACCCAAGGGCCGGGGCCTGCGGGAGCCTTTCGACGTAGAGGTCCACCACGTGAACCCGACCTGCGGAGACGAGATCACGCTGCGGGTTCGGCTGTCCGGCAACGAGATCGAGGACGTGTCGTACGAGGGGATGGGCTGTTCGATCAGCCAGGCCGCGGCCTCGGTGCTCTACGAACTGGTGGACGGCAAGAACATTGCGCAGGCGCTGGCCACCGGCGACGACTTCCGTACGTTGATGCAGAGCAAGGGCGACCCGACCGTCGCCGAGAAGCTGGAGGATTCCTTGGAGGACGCAGTGGCCTTCGCCGGCGTTTCCAAGTATCCGTCCCGGATCAAGTGCGCACTGATGAGTTGGATGGCTCTCAAGGACGCGACCGCCCAGGCACTGGCCGTACACGAGCAGTCGTCCTCGCCGACGCCGAGCAAGGAGAACGCGTGACCGAACAGAGCACCCAGCCCGCCCCGAGCAATCAGTCCGCACCAGGCAGTGCGGAGCTGGCCGCCGTCGACGATGTCGAGGAAGCGATGCGTGATGTCGTCGATCCCGAACTCGGCATCAACGTGGTCGACCTCGGACTGGTCTACGGCATCACCGTGGACCAGGGCAACATAGCCACGCTGGACATGACACTCACCTCGGCGGCCTGCCCGCTGACCGACGTGATCATGGATCAGACCCGACAGGCACTCACCGGAGGGCCAGGCCCGGGACTGGTCAACGATGTGGTGATCAACTGGGTCTGGATGCCGCCATGGGGACCTGAGAAGATAACCGACGACGGCCGCGAGCAGTTGCGGGCCCTGGGCTTCCGAATCTGATCGGTACCTGACTGCCCCGTCAACGCAGCGCGCTCACCCACGCGACAGCTTCCCGGGCCTGGGTCAGTCGGCGCTCGTAGCTGGCGCCCAGGACAAGCAGGAGGACGCCGGCAGCGCCGAGCGACAACCAGCGCGGAAGCAGCGTCGCGTACGGGCCCAGCTGCGTCACTGCCAGGGCGGTCAGAACGCCCAGGCCGATGACGAACGGGGCCTGCCGGTGCGTGAGCGTCCCGGCGATTGCGCACGCGGTCGCCGCCGCAACCAACAGCACCAGACGCAGGGCATCCGGGTGATCCAGCGTGACCAGAGTGGACGGAACCAAGCTGACCAGCAGCGGTGCACCCCAAGCCGACCAAGACGAGCCGGTCACTAGCCTCCCGCCCGCGGCGAGCAGCAAACCGACCGCGGCGGGGAGGGTGTAGACCTCAGGCGTTGCCACCGACAGCCCGGCGGCCCCGACCCAGGAAGCCAGCACCAGTTCGG
>JALZIL010000283.1 GCA_030860305.1 Actinomycetota bacterium | reverse complement strand
CTCGCCGTAGCCGGACCGGCAGGGGGTAGCTCTCGCATCGCCGCGGCGACCTCCGGCTCGCGCTCGACGGGCAGGCACAGTCGGCGCCGATTGAAGGACAGAACCACGTCGGGAGTGGCGTTCGCGATGATCGCCACCCGGTGGAAGGCCTCGATCTGGGCGTCGTAGCCGAGTTCGGCGGTGACGTCCAGGAAATCGGCCGTGGTCGGGCCCGCGGGACGCTCCTGACCGTGGAACCGGCGCCAGAGGGCGGCCATCGCCGTCCACGGATGGGAGTCGGTGAGTTCGATGACCACCCGATGCCGGGCGTGGTCGGTCATGGTCTGCAGGAAGTCGCCGATGTCCGGGACGTTGTAGACCACGTTGGCGGCCACGACGACGTCCGTGACCGGGACGTCGCCAGCCACCTCGGACCAGACGCCGAACCAGGTCGTGACCGGAACGCCGGTCGCCCCCGCGTTCGCGACGTACTCGGCCAGCATCCGCTCGGAGGAGTCCACCGCAAGCAACGCACCGGCTGCTGCCGCCACCGGGATGCTCGCCGCCCCACCGCCGCAGCCGATGTCGAGAATGCTGCCGCCTTGAGGCAGGGCTTCGGTGATCACCCGATGCGTCGAGGCGGCGCCACTCTGGCTACCGAAGAGCCCGGGCGGGAAGCCGTACGGCGATTCCGGTGCGGCGGCCAGGATCTCGGGGTCGATGGCCCACGCTGCGAGCTGATCGGCCCAATGCTCCTGCGCACTACCCATCCTGGGTCCGCCTCCCTGCGCGATCATGGACCTGTGACCAGTATTCGGCAGGAAAGGTGGTCACAGCTCCATGATCGCGGGTGAACTGGCATCCGGCAGGATGGCCAGGTGACATCTGCCACCGGCACCCTCATCCTGCTCCGGCACGGCGAGAGCGACTGGAACAAGAAGAACCTGTTCACCGGCTGGGTCGATGTCGGGCTGACCGACAAGGGCATGGCCGAGGCGATCCGCGGCGGGGAACTCATGCGCGAGCAGGACCTGCTGCCCGCTGTGGTGCACACCTCCGTGCAGCGCCGGGCGATCCGTACGGCCGAGCTGGCCATGGACGCCGCGGATCGGCTGTGGTTGCCGGTGTACCGGTCCTGGCGGCTCAACGAGCGCCATTACGGCGCCCTGCAGGGCAAGGACAAGGCCGAGACGCTGGCGGAGTACGGCGAGGAGCAGTTCATGCTCTGGCGCCGCTCCTACGACACCCCGCCTCCGCCGCTGGACATCGACGACGAGAACTCCCAGTTCCACGACCCGCGCTACGCTGCACTTCCCCCGGAGCTCCGCCCGCAGACCGAGTGCCTGGCTGACGTGGTCGTCCGGATGCTGCCGTACTGGTACGACGCGATCGTCCCGGATCTGCGGGCCGGTCGTACGGTCCTGGTTGCGGCCCATGGCAACAGCCTGCGCGCCCTGATCAAGCACCTCGACGGGATGACCGAGGAGGCGGTGGTCGGGCTGAACGTTCCGACCGGCATACCGTTGCGTTACGACCTCGACGAGGACCTACGACCGCGTACCAGCGGCGGCGCATATCTCGACCCGGCTGCGGCGACCGCCGCGATCGAGGCGGTCAAGAATCAGGGCCGGAAGTAGCTGAGCAGCCGGTCAGCCGACCTTGGCGCCGAGCTCTTCGGGCCAGGCGCCGGTCACCAGGTAGATGACCCGGCGGGCGACGAGCACGGCGTGGTCGGCGAAGCGCTCGTAGTAGCGCCCGAGCAGGGTGACGTCGATGGCCGGCTCGATGCCGTGCGACCAGGTCTCTGCCAGCAGGATCGAGAACAGTTGGCGATGCAGGGCGTCCATCAGGTCGTCCTCGGCTTCGAGCTCGCGGGCCAGCGGCACGTCGCGACCCTCGATGACCTCGCCGACCTTGACCGCGAGCCGGGCGGCCAGCAGGCCCATCTGCTCCAGTGACGGACGTACCTCTTGCGGTACTGCGGCCGAGGGATAGCGCATCCGGGCGACCTTGGCGATGTGTACCGCGAGATCGCCCATTCGCTCCAGGTCGGCTGCGGTGGCCAGGGCGGTGGTGATCGTGCGCAGATCCCCGGCCACCGGTTGCTGGCGGGCCAGGAGCATGAAACAGCGTTCCTCGACGCCGGTGCGCAGATCATCGATCCGGTGGTCGCCGGCAATCGCTGCCTGGGCGCTGTCGAGGTCGGTTTCCAAGAGCGCAGTCGACGCGCTGACCATGGCTGTCGCGACGTATTGGGTTAGCTCGACCAGCGTGGCACCGATCTGGTCGAGTTCGTCGTGGTAGCTCTCGCGCATCGTGATCCTCTCCGTGCTGTCTGTGCCGAGGCTAGGCCGGGCGGTCACATCGCGGCGGTCAGGGCGTGAACGGACCCCGACGTGCGGGTGAACACTTCATCGGTCTCGCGCGGCAGCCGGCCTGGCCGCGGCCAATCAACTCTACTCGGCGCCCTACCATCGTGGGCGTGGAGGTCGCGCTTGGCGTGCTCGCCGGCTTGGCCGTTGGTCTGCTGGTCGGGCTGACCGTCAGCCGGCTCATCCAGCGCACCCGGCTCGCGGCTGAGCTGGCCCCCGTGGATGCCCAACCCGAGACGTCACTGGAGCCGATCGGCATCCACCGGCTCATCGACGTCATGGACCCGGCCGCGATCGTGGTCGATCGTGACGACATCGTGGTGCTGGCCAACGCGTCAGCCCGTGGTCTGGGCGTGGTCCGCGCAGATCGGATCACCCTGCCGGCCCTGGTCGCAGCGGTCGGCAACGGGCGCGCGGCCGGTACTCGACGTACCGAGCTGGCCCTCCCCGAGTACGTCGTCGGAGCCGGACCGCGCCGAGTCGCCGTGCACGCGGCCCGGCTCGACTCGTCCGGAACGGTGGCCCTCCTGCTCCAGGACGTGACCGAGGTACGCCGGGTCGAAGAGGTGCGGCGGGATTTCGTGGCCAACGTCGGCCACGAACTCAAGACACCGGTGGGCGCCCTGACCCTCTTGGCCGAGGCCGTCCAGGAGGCTGCCGACGACCCGGAGGCGATCCGTCGGTTCTCTGCGCGGATGCGCCACGAGGCGGAGCGATTGGCCCGTCTGGTGCGCGAATTGATCGATCTGTCCCGGCTGCAGGGTGGCGACCCACTGCCGCCCTTGGAGCCGGTGCCGCTCGACGGAGTCGTCGCCGAGGCCATCGACCGCACCCGCTTGGCGGCAGTCGCGAAGCGGATCGAGCTCAGCGCCGCCGGCCGCTCGGGTCTCATCGTGCGAGGAGTGGAGGCTCAGCTGATCACCGCCGTGACCAATCTGCTGGCCAACGGGGTTGCCTACAGCGAGCCGGAGACGCACGTCTCGGTCAGTACCCGCGCCCGGTCGGGGTTTGCCGAGATCGCGGTCACCGACGCGGGCCTGGGTATCCCGGACCGGGACCGGCAACGGGTCTTCGAACGCTTCTACCGCGTCGACCAGTCCCGGGCCAGTGCCACAGGCGGGACCGGCCTGGGCCTGGCCATCGTCAAGAACATAGTCACCAAACACGGAGGTGCTGTGGAGGTGTGGAGTGAGCCCGGGATCGGATCCACCTTTACGCTTCGCATTCCGCTTGCACCGCTTTCGGATTCGGCAGACCCTATCTCTGAGAGAGAGCTGATTTCATGACTCGGGTGTTGGTCGTCGAGGACGAGGAGTCCTTTTCCGACGCGCTGTCCTACATGTTGCGTCGGGAGGGCTACGAGGTCGACATCGCCGAGACGGGGCCCGTGGCACTGGACAACTACGACCGGCATGGCGCCGACATCGTCCTGCTCGACCTGATGCTGCCGGGCCTGTCCGGAACGGAGGTGTGCAAGGCGCTGCGTAGTCGAGGCGCGGTGCCGATCATCATGCTGACGGCTAAGGATTCCGAGATCGACAAGGTCGTCGGGCTCGAGCTCGGGGCCGACGACTATGTGACCAAGCCGTACTCCGGCCGCGAACTCCTGGCCAGGATCAAGGCGGTGCTGCGCCGGAGACAGGACATTGAGCCGATCGACGAGGCTGCCTTAGAAGCCGGCCCGGTCAGAATGGACGTCGAGCGACACACCGTTTCGGTGAACGGGGGCTCGGTGTCCATGCCGCTCAAGGAGTTCGACCTCTTGGAGATCCTGCTCCGGAACTCCGGCCGGGTGCTCACCCGCGGCCAGCTGATCGACCGGGTCTGGGGTTCGGACTACGTGGGGGATACCAAGACCCTCGACGTTCATGTGAAGCGGTTGCGCGCCAAAGTCGAACCCGATCCGGGCCGGCCGCGGCACCTGATGACCGTACGGGGTCTGGGCTACAAGTTCGAAGCCTGACCGAACCGTCAGCAGCTGTCGGTCAGGTTTCGGTAGCTCTCGCCAGCTCCTCCCAGTAGCGCACCCACACTCGTTCGTGTGCGATTCCGGCTTCCAACGTCAGCCACGGTCCCCGCGGCTCCGCCCCGTCATCCTGGCGCCTGCGTTGCTCGTAGGCCTGCAGTTGGCGGCGATGAGCGGCAGCCTGCGCAGGCGCAAGGGTCGCGGGATCGGCACCGAAGTACAGCTTGAGCAGGCCTGGGTCACGCAGCTCGGCGAGCGCGTTCTCCTCCTGGGCTCGCCACTGCGCCAAGGTCTTGCTGCCCCTCGGGGTGAGGCGATACACGATCCGCTCGCGTCCACCCGGGGTGGACTC
>JALZIL010000282.1 GCA_030860305.1 Actinomycetota bacterium | reverse complement strand
GTTCCCGTGGGTCGAGCCGATGTTGCCGTACAACGACATCACGGTCGAGTGAGCCTGCGCAACGAGCGTGGGTATCGAGTGAGCCTGCGCAGATGATCTCGGCCGGTACCGACGGCGCTGCCCGAATACTGGTCGTGGACAACTACGACAGCTTCGTGTTCAACCTGGTGCAGTACCTGGCCCA
This sequence comes from Actinomycetota bacterium, assembly GCA_030860305.1. The sequence continues at coordinate 2,394 of JALZIL010000282.1, read as the reverse complement.
GCTGGGAGCCGAGTGTGTCGTACGGCGTAATGACGAGGTCGGCGTCGACGACCTGGACGGTTCGGGGTTCGACGGGGTCCTCATCTCGCCGGGTCCCGGACGTCCGGAGGATGCTGGGATGAGTGTGCCGCTGGTGAAGGCGGCCGCCGACCGTAGGCTTCCGTTGCTCGGCGTGTGCCTAGGGCATCAGGCCATCGCAGTTGCCTTCGGCGGCAGGGTAATTCGTGCCCCGGAGTTGTTGCACGGACGAACCAGTGAGGTGGTCCACGACGGGGTGGGCGTCCTGGCCGGGCTGCCCTCGCCGTTCACCGCGACGCGTTACCACTCGCTGGCGGCCACGGAGGAGGACCTGCCCGACGACCTCGAGATCACAGGTCGTACGCGCAGCGGGATCGTGATGTCCGTACGGCACCGAAGCCTGCCGATCGAGGGCGTGCAGTTCCATCCCGAGTCGGTACTCACCTTCGGCGGGCACCAGATGTTGGCCACCTGGCTGACCGGCTGCGGCTTCCGGCCCGATGACGAGGCGCTACGGGTGGCCAGCGAGGCCGCGTCCCGGCACTACGCCTCCGATCAGCCTGCGCACGAGCCGGCCCCGACCCCTTGACCGCCACCCACCCACCCCTGACCGTTATGCGCATATGTGCGATGTAGCGCGCGTTCTGTTGACCATTGTGCGCACTAGGGGCGGAGAGATCGAGCGGCTGGACCCGTCGTGCTGCGGTTCTCAGCGGCCGGCGGCGTAGCCCTGCATGCCGCGCGGATTGGCCGCCGCGCGAAGGACTGTGGTGTCCGGATCGCGGCTGACCGCGGACAACCGACCCAGGGTCCACGGCCCCGACCGTACGACGTGGTGGCCGAGTTGTTCCAGATCGGCAATCACTCTGTCTCCCACCCGATCCTCGACCACCAGGTCATCGGACATCTCCCGCGGCGCGAACGAGGAGGGAAAGGCAGTGGTGTGCCAGCTGGGGGCGTCGATGGCCTCCTGGAGGTTCATCCCGTCGACACTGTGGGCCAGCCAGAAGGTGAGCTGCCACTGCTCCTGCTGGTCACCGCCCGGCGTGCCAAAGGCCAGGATGGGCTCATCGCCGCGCACGACCAGGGTCGGGCTCAGCGTCGAGCGCGGTCGAGTGCCGGGGGTCAAGGAACTGGCCAAACCCGGCTCCAGCCAGAACATCTGCGCCCGGGTGCCGAGGGCGAAGCCGAGATCCGGGATGGTCGGCGAGGACTGCAGCCAGCCACCGCTCGGGGTCGCCGTCACGATCGTGCCGTGCCGATCGACGACATCGAGATGGCAGGTGTCGCCCGGGGTTCGGGCCACCGTCGGTTCTCCGACGCCGGCCATTCCTGGGGCATGCCGGTCGCTGGTCGGTGGGTGTAGGACATGATCCGGCAGGCGCGGCTGGGTCCCATCGGGGCCGCCCGGGCGCAGCCCGATCGCGGCCGTCTCCCCGATCAGAGCGGCGCGCTCATGGGCGTAGGCCTCGGACAACAGCGCGTCGATCGGGACCGGCCCCGCATCGCCGTACCACGCCTCTCGATCGGCCATGACGAGCTTGACCGCTTCGGTGACGACATGGATCTGCTCGGCGCTGGCATGCGGCGCCTCGGCGGTGGACAAGCCGGCGAGGATGCTGAGTGCCTGCAGAAAGGCTGGGCCCTGACTCCACGGACCGGCCTTGCACACGGTGTGGCCGCGCCAGTCGAGAGTCACCGGAGTCTCGTACGACGGGCGCCAGGTGGCGAGGTCGTGCGCCCTGAGGACGCCGGCATGGCGGGCGCCGGACTCGTCCATGACCGGCGTACAGGTGTGCCGCTCGATCGCCTCGGCGACGAAGCCCTCGTGCCAGGTGGTGAGCGCCGCGTCGATCTGCTGCTCGCGGGACCCGCCGGCCGCTCGAGCCGCATCCAGCAGCCGAAGGTAAGTCGAAGCCAGAGTGGCGTTGTGCCACAGCATGTTTGGCGTGGGCACGTGGCCATCGGCGTCGAGCCACAACTCGGCCGAAGTCGGCCAGTGCTGGAGGAAGGTGTCCGCACTCGCGGCAATGGTGGCAACTACCCGAGGATGCAGCGGGTGTCCGTGGGTGGCGTACTCGATCGCGAACCTCAGGACTCGATCAAGCGGCAGCGTTCCATGATCCCGGAGAAAGGTCAGCCAGGCACTGACGGCGCCGGGTACGGCGGGCGCGAGCAGTCCGGTTCCCGGGATCAGGTCGAGGCCCTGGTCGCGGTAGTGCTCTATCGTCGCCCCGGCCGGCGCGACTCCCTGTCCACAAAGGACAGTGGGCGCCTCGCCGCGGCGGGCGAACAGGATCGGCACCTCGCCGCCCGGACCGTTGAGGTGGGGTTCGACGACCTGCAGGGTGAACCCGGTAGCCACCGCGGCGTCGA
>JALZIL010000275.1 GCA_030860305.1 Actinomycetota bacterium | reverse complement strand
CCGGGCGAACTGCTCGGCATGCTGCCAACCGACACCCGGACCCCGTACGACATCCGGGAGGTCATCTCCCGGATGGTCGATGGCAGTCGCTTCGCTGAGTTCAAGTCGCTGTACGGGCAGACGCTGGTCACCGGTTTCGCCCGCATCCACGGTCATCCGGTCGGCATCCTTGCCAACAACGGGATCCTGTTCTCCGAGTCCGCGCTCAAGGGTGCGCACTTCATCGAGTTGTGCGACCGGCGGAGCATCCCATTGCTGTTTCTACAGAACATCACTGGGTTCATGGTCGGTCGGGACTACGAGGCTGGCGGGATCGCCAAGGCCGGCGCCAAGATGGTCACCGCGGTGGCGTGTGCCCGGGTCCCGAAGCTGACCATCGTGATCGGCGGATCGTTCGGTGCCGGCAACTACGCCATGTGCGGCCGTGGGTACTCACCGCGCTTCCTCTGGACCTGGCCGAATGCCCGGATCTCGGTGATGGGCGGCGAACAGGCCGCGTCGGTGCTCGCGCAGGTACGGCGTGACCAGATCGAGAAGGCCGGAACGGATTGGAGTCCTGAGGACGAGGAGTCCTTCAAGGACCCGATTCGTGACCAGTACGAACTGCAGGGTCACCCGTACTACGCCACCGCGCGACTGTGGGACGACGGTGTGATCGATCCACGGGATACCCGTACGGTCCTCGGTCTGGCCTTGTCCGCGTGCGCCAACGCACCGCTCGAGGACGTCGGCTACGGCGTCTTCCGGATGTGATGAGCACCGTGCCCAGCCAGCCGAACCAATCGAACCCGTTGTTCGACACCGTGCTGATCGCCAACCGCGGGGAGATCGCTGTGCGGGTCGCCCGCACGTTGCGCGACTTGGGGATTCGTTCGGTTGCCGTCTACTCCGATGCGGACACCGGCGCTCGGCACACTGAGGTGGCCGACGTCGCCGTGCATCTCGGCGGGTCGGCGGCGGCTGAGAGCTACCTCAACATCCAGCGGGTTCTCGACGCTGCCCGGCGTACCGGCGCTCAGGCGATCCACCCCGGCTACGGGTTTCTCGCCGAGAACGCCGCATTCGCCCGAGCCTGCGAGGCGGCCGGGATCGTCTTCATCGGACCGTCGGTCTCGGCGATCGAGGCCATGGGCGACAAGATCCGCGCCAAGCAGACCGTGCAGGCAGCCGGTGTCCCGGTCGTACCCGGGCGACACGACGTCGGGATGGACGACGCCGCAATCATCGCCGCCTCGCACGAGGTCGGTTTCCCGGTGCTGCTCAAGCCCAGCGCCGGCGGTGGCGGCAAGGGGATGCGTCGAGTCGCTGAGCCGGAGGCCCTGGCCGAGGACATCGCCGGCGCCCGTCGGGAGGCGAGGAGTTCGTTCGGCGACGACGCGCTGCTTGTGGAGCGGTATGTGGACCGTCCGCGGCACATTGAGATCCAGGTGTTGGCTGACAATTACGGCACCGTCGTGCACCTCGGCGAACGCGAGTGCAGCCTGCAGCGCCGCCACCAGAAGATCATCGAGGAGGCGCCCTCGCCCTTGCTCGACGCGGAGATGAGGGAGGCCATGGGGACGGCAGCCGTCGAGGCGGCACGCGTCGTCGGGTACGTCGGGGCGGGGACCGTCGAGTTCATTCTGAGCGCGGAGAAGCCGGGGGAGTTCTTCTTCCTCGAGATGAACACCCGGCTCCAGGTCGAGCACCCGGTCACCGAACTGGTCACCGGCATCGACCTAGTCGAGGCCCAGATCCGGGTGGCTGCCGGGCAGCCGTTGAGTCTGACGCAGGCCGACATCACCCTGACCGGGCACGCGATCGAGGCGCGGGTCTACGCCGAGGATCCGGTACGCGGCTTCCTGCCCTCGGCCGGCCGGGTCCTCGACCTGCACGAGCCCACCGGCGAGCACGTCCGGGTCGACTCCTCGTTGTCGATCGGGACGGTTATCGGGACCGCCTACGACCCGATGCTGTCCAAAGTCGTTGCGTGGGGGCCTGACCGGGAGGCCGCTCGGCGACGACTGCTCGGCGCACTCGCCGACACTGTCATCCTCGGGTTGCGGACCAACGTGGGGTACCTGCGCGCCCTGCTGGCCGATCCCGCCGTGGTTGCCGGGGATCTCGACACGGGTTTGGTCGAGCGACGTGGCCCGGACCTGGTGCCGCCCTTCGACCAGGAGGTGTTGGCTGCGGCTGCGCTGCTGCGCCTGCTGGAATTGGAGCCGACGTCCGAGATCGTTGATCCGTTCGACGTGCCCGGCGGCTGGCGGGTGGGTCAGCCGGCTTGGGCGAGTTGGAAGATGCAGCTGGCCGGCCAGGAACCGGTCACGGTTCGGGTTCGTGGCCGGGCCGCTGCCGCGGAGGTGGCCGTCGGCGATGCCGATCCCGTCCCGGCCTCGGCGCGCTGGGATGACCCGTACCTGCACGTCACGGTTGCCGGTCGCCGGTCTCGCTACGCCTACGCCGTGGACGGCGACCTCGCCTGGTTCGGACTCGACGGTGACGCGGTCTCGATTCGGGAGACGGACGCGCTGTCTGCGGCCCGGCACTCCGATGACGCGTCCGCATCAACCGGCGCCGTACTGGCACCGATGCCGGGAACGGTGACTTTGGTACGGGCTGAGCACGGCGAGACCGTCCACAAGGGACAGGCGCTGGTCGTGGTCGAGGCGATGAAGATGGAGCACGTCCTCACGGCGCCTCTGGATGGCGTGTTGTCCGAGCTCTCCGTCGTCGCGGGTCAGCAGGTGGCCATGGACGAGAAGCTCGCCCTCGTCGTAGCTCCACCTCCTGGCGGTTTTCACGGAAACCGCCAGGGAGCCAGCGACGCGCAGCCTGAGGTCAGCCCAGCCGCTGGCGGTTTTCACGGAAACCGCCACGTAGAGGGAAGCTGACGGTGCTTGATATTTCCCCGATCAGGGCCGAGGGGTTGCCCGCCGAGGTGAGGATCTATGAGGTCGGCCCCCGCGACGGACTGCAGAACGAGTCCGCGACCGTCCCGGTCGAGGTCAAGGCGAAGTTCATCGGGCGCCTGGCCGCGGCCGGCTTGAGGACCATCGAGGCCACGTCATTCGTACATCCGAAGTGGGTGCCGCAGCTGGCTGACGCGGCCGAGTTGATCGAGGTGCTAGAGCGGGTTCCGGGGGTTCGCTATCCGGTGTTGGTGCCCAACGAGCGGGGCCTCGACCGTGCGCTGGAGGCCGGGATCACCGATGTCGCAGTCTTCGGCAGCGCCACTGAGGCGTTCGCCCAGCGCAACCTGAACCGGACGGTTGCTGAGTCGCTGGCAATCTTCGCGCCGGTCGTCAGCCGCGCTCGAGATGCGGGACTCGGCGTACGCGGGTACCTGAGCATGTGCTTCGGCGACCCGTGGGAGGGGACGGTGCCGATCCAACAGGTGGTGTCGGTCGGGCGCGCGCTGCTCGAGATGGGCTGCACCGAACTGTCTTTGGGCGACACGATCGGGGTGGCAACACCGGGCCGCGTCGTCGCGGTGCTGGAAGGTTTTGCCGCCGCCGGGACGTCGGTGGGCAGCTTGGCCGTGCACTTCCACGACACCTACGGACAGGCGCTGTCCAACACCCTTACCGCGCTGCGGGCCGGAGTCACCGTGGTCGACGCGAGCACCGGTGGACTGGGTGGTTGCCCGTACGCCGAGAGCGCGACCGGCAATCTGGCCACCGAAGACCTGGTGTGGATGTTGAACGGCCTTGGCATCGGCACGGGTGTGGATCTGCAGTCCTTGGTGGACACCAGCATCTGGATGGCGGACAAGCTCGGAAAGCCGAGCCCGTCTCGTGTCGTGCAAGCCCTGAGTGGATCGTAACCGAAGCCGTGGAAGGACATTCGATGCTGGACTA
>JALZIL010000260.1 GCA_030860305.1 Actinomycetota bacterium | reverse complement strand
ATGAAGAAGTTCTGGTTCGCCCTCGGTCTCGGCCTCGGGTATGTGTTGGGCACCAGGGCCGGTCGGCAGCGCTACGAGCAGCTGGCTCGCTCCTGGCGGCAGGTTCGGGACAATCCCGCTGTGCAAGAGGCGGCCGGGCTGGTCCAAGCCCGTGCAGAGAACGCGGTGGGCGCGGTCAAGTCCCGGATCGGAAGCGAAACCTCCGATCCGCGCGCCTCTGCTTCGGCCATGAATCGACTCAACGGCTCGCGACACTAGAGCCCTCGAGTACCAGCCGGGAGCGACATGGGCTCACCGCAGATCGATGCCATCGGAATTGCCGTGTCCGACATGGCGGTGTCTGTCGCTTTCTACTCCCCGTCTCGGGCTGGACTTTACGCCTGACGCCGAGGCAGCGCCGCACGCCGAGGCGATGCTGGGATCCGGAATCCGGCTCATGCTCGACACGGAGGCGATGCTGCGCCAGATCGACCCAGACTGGTCAGCCACACTGGGTGGACGGCTCGGGCTGGCGGTGCGGTTACCTGACCCTGCAGCGCTCGATGCCCTGTACGCCGAACTCGCCGTCGAAGGTCTGGGCGTCAAGGAACCGTGGGACGCGTTCTGGGGACAGCGTTACGCCGTCATCCGAGATCCCGATGATCTCCACCTCGACCTGTACGCGCAGTTGCCCGACGACGCGCCGGAGTCGACTTGAGCCGCAGCGGGAGTTAGCCGGTGTCTGGTGGCGGCCCCGACTGCGCCGCCACCGCAGATTCGAGCAGCTCTGTTGCCTCTCGGCGAGCTTGCGGATCGTCGGCATCGGCGTCCCGGTCGAAGACCGCGTACCAGAGCAGTCCGTCCCGACCGCTGACCCGGCGCCCGACGAGCAGAACTGTGCTGTCGGCACTCAGCGCCTGGCGATGCGAGGCGGCGACGCTTCGGTCGACCCGCTGACGGACGACGCGGGGTAGATCAGCCGGTTCAGGCAACGAAAAGCTGACCGGCGGCAGACGCTTCATGATCTGCGGCGTCACCGCTTCGGCGGTGGTCACCGTCAGGACGTCACCGGCCCATCTGGCCGTCACGATGTACTCCCAGGCCAGCAGCCGCCCGGCGGGCTCGTCGGCAGGCTGGCCGGTTGACCGCGACCCCCGCTGGGCCATCCAGATTCCGCGTGGGGTCGCCACGACCGGATCACCGTACGGCGTGGTCGCGAAGGTCAGGACCCGTTCGCCCGGCTCGAGCCAGGTGCGGATATGAGCGGGCAGACCCGGCCGCCGCCGTGGCCAGATGCTCAGGGCAGCACTCCCATGCCCCGCTCGCCGAGCAGGATCGCCTGCTGTTCGAGAGAGATCAATTCGCCGAATGTCCGCTGGTAGACCTCTGGGGCGTCCTCCGGGTTCATCCGCTGCAACTTGCCCTTGAGTGCGGCAACCTCACGGACGGCCGCCAAGTGCTGCAAACGTGCGAGGACGGCGGCGATGTAGTCGGTCTCGTTCGTGCTGCCGGCCGGGAGCGGCTCGACGCTGAGCTGGGTCACCAGACTGACCAGGATCGGATCGTCCAAGCCGGCGCCAACGGCTTGGGCCCAGCTGGGTCCGCTCACCGGAGCGCTGGTCGCACCGCCGGCGCCGGCTATGGCGATCCGCAGGCGGCGATAAGCCTCCTGGGTGTAGGCCGCCGGTCCCACCGCATCGAAGACCGGCCCTGCCACGGCGGGCCGCTGCATCGCGGCCTTGAGCGCCTCGCGTTCGATCAGCGAGGCGGGCCCGTCGTCAGGGCGGGCCACCCTGGTCGGCTTCGCAGCCGCCGTCTCGACCCCCGCTCCATCCAGCGATTGTCCACGCGAACCGTTGGTGGCTGCCTGGCCGGGCCTACCGGCGCGCCGCACCTCGGCGATCACCGACTCCATGTCCATGCCGAGCAGACCGGCAAGCACCCGCGCGTATTCCGGGCGCAGTCCCCGGTCCTTAATGTGGGCAACCATGGGTGCCGTACGTTGCAGGGCCGCGACCCGACCTTCTGCAGTGTCCAGGTCGTATCTCGCCACTGTGGCGCGCAGCACGAATGCCACCAACGGAACTCGACGGGCGATCAGGTCACGCACTGCCTCATCGCCGCGGTCCTGACGCAACTCGCACGGATCCCGACCGTCGGGCTCGATCGCCACGAACGTCTGGGCGACGAAGCGCTGGTCCTCGCCGAACATCTTCAACGCCGCCGCTTGTCCCGCGGCATCACCGTCAAAGGTGTAGATCACCTCACCGCGTAACTCGTCCTGGTCCATCAGCAGTCGGCGCAGGACCCCGATGTGCTCGACACCGAAGGCCGTACCGCAACTGGCGATCGCAGTGGGAATGCCGGCTAGATGACAGGCCATCACGTCGGTGTAGCCCTCGACCACGACCGCCTGATGCCGTCGGGCGATGTCGCCCTTGGCACGCTCGATGCCGTACAGCACGTGGCTCTTCTTGTAGAGCGGGGTGTCGGGGGTGTTGAGGTATTTGGGACCGTCGTCGTCATCGAAGATCTTGCGGGCCCCGAAGCCGATCACGTCTCCGGTGATGTCTCGGATCGGCCACAGGAGTCGGCGGTGGAAGCGGTCGATCAGCGTCCCCCGAGAGGATTGCTTGGCCAATCCGGCAGTGGTCAGCTCGCTCTCGGTGAAACCCTTAACGCGCAAGGTACGGGTCAGGGTGTCCCAGCCGCCCGGTGCGAAGCCGCAGTCGAACTGCTCGGCCACGTCTCGATCGAATCCCCGTACGGCGAGGAACTCCCTGGCGGGCAATGCCTCCTCACCAGCCAGCTGCTCGGCGTAGAAGGCCGCGGCCAGTTTGTTGGCCTCCAGGAGGCGTCCCCGTTGGCCGGGCGGCGCAGCGGCCCGACCCGTTGCGGATCCGGTGTCCTCGTAGCGAAGCTGAATGCCCGCACGTGTGGCCAGCCGCTCCACGGACTCGGTGAAGGACAGGTGCTCGACCTGCTCCACGAACCTGATGACGTCGCCGCCATTCCCGCAACCGAAACAGTAGTAAAGTCCACGGGCCGGGGTGACCTGGAAGGACGGCGATTTCTCGTCGTGGAAGGGGCACAGACCCTTGAGGCTGCCCCCACCGGCCCGGCGCAGTTGCAGGTGCTCACCGACGATCTCGTCGATCGCCGACCGTTCACGGACCAGGACGATGTCCTCGTTGCGAATTCTCACCTACGACCCTGGGGTGCCGTCGAGACAAGGCAGCCTGTCATGAGCCGCTCGCGGCTGCAGCGCCTCCGGTCACGGCGGCGGTCGCGACAGCTGCGGACCAAGCGCGCCTTGCCTTCGCGGGGCGAAATATCCATTCGGTCCCACCACAGCGCAGCGTCGCGACTTCCTTCCAGGCCGAACCGCGAAGGGTCGCCACCACCAACCCGTCGCGGAGGATGGGTGCTTGCTGGTCCTGGGCTTTGCCGATCTCGAGCAAGTCGCCTCCCGACTAGCCGATTCCGGGTGCGCCGGCCACGCTCGAGCCGGTCAGTCGATAGAACAGGTACGCCGCCGTCTCCCGCGCGATGTAGCGAAACTGAGTGGATCGGGTCTGCACCGCTGGACCCTGGCGGGTCGGTGAGCTGGACGCGCTGATTCCGGCGTCCCCGGCCATCCGGGAGGCCCGCATGGCGTGCCACGGGTCGGTGACCAGGACGGCTGTCGTCAAGCCCTGCTCGGCGAACACGCCTGCGACGGCCTGCATGCTCTTCAATGTGTCGGTTCCGTCCGGGATGGCCATCATGGCCTCCGCCGGTACACCCTCGGCTTCCAACCACAGCAGCCCGGCCTCGGCCTCGGTGTAGCGGTCCCCTGTCTGTCGCCCGCCGACCGTGATGACCATGGGTGCGATTCCGTCGTTGTAGAGATCCAAGGCGTGATCGAGGCGAGCCTCGAAGATGGGTGAGGGCGTTCCGTCGTACTGAGCCGACCCCAGGACGACGATCGCATCCGAGACCGGCCGCTCGTCCTGACGGGCGGTCCACCAGATGTTGACCGCCGTCACGCCCACGATGAGCCCGATGGCGACCAGAAGCGCCGCAGCGACCCGTCCGACGATCCCGATCACATCGTCATGAGTACCACGCGAAGCGCAACGCTCGCCGGTCTCGTCCACACCCGTGAACTCAGCGACTGTCGCTTGCCTCGGACGTGAGGGCGGCGCGCCCTGCCTCCAGGCGTGCGACCGGGATCCGGAACGGTGAGCAGGAGACGTAGTCCAATCCGACCTCGTGAAAGAAGTGCACCGAATCCGGATCGCCGCCGTGCTCACCGCAGACCCCGAGGTGCAGATCAGGTTTGGCCGCCCGACCCTCCTTCACCGCGATCCGGATCAGTCTCCCGATCCCCTCGGTGTCCAGGGACTCGAACGGCGACACCCCGAAGATGCCCTTCTCCAGGTAGGTGGAGAAGAACGAGGCCTCCACATCATCCCGGGAGAAGCCCCAACCCATCTGGGTCAGGTCATTGGTCCCGAAGGAGAAGAACTCGGCCGCACCGGCTATGTCGCCGGCTGTCAGTGCGGCGCGGGGCACCTCGATCATCGTGCCGATCAGCGCCGGTACGTCGACCCCCTCGGCATCCGCGACATCAGCCAGCACTGCCTCGGACTCCTCGCGGATGGCCTCTAGTTCTTGCACCGCGCCGACCAACGGGATCATGATCTCCGGCCGTGGGTCCCCACCGGCTTTCTTGCACTGCGCGGCAGCCTCGGCGATCGCGCGTACCTGCATCTTGAAAAGACCCGGAATGGCGAGCCCCAGTCGAACCCCGCGCAGACCGAGCATCGGGTTGGACTCGTGCAGCCGGCGTACCTCGGTGAGCAGCCGCGCCGCCTTCTGGTCGGGCTCTCCGCGCTCTTCGGCCAGCGCGACGGCCACCGACAGGTCGGTGATGTCGGGCAGGAACTCGTGCAGTGGCGGGTCGATCAGCCGGACGGTCACCGGCAGCCCGTCCATCGCCTGGAAGATCCCCACGAAGTCCGCGCGCTGCAACGGTTCCAGCGCGTCCAGCGCAGCCTGGCGCTCGTCATCGGTGTCGGCAAGGATGAGTTCTTCGACCAACTGGCGGCGGTCGCCCAGGAACATGTGTTCGGTCCGGCACAACCCGATGCCCTGTGCCCCGAACCGCCGGGCCCGTTGGGAATCCTCCGGGGTGTCGGAGTTGGCGCGCACCTTGAGTCTCCGGACCTTGTCGGTGTGAGCCATGAAGCGGTGCACGGCCTTTACGAGCTCACCGGCGTCCTGCGCCTCAGGATCCAGGGTCCCCTCGAAGTACTGCACCACCGCGGACGGGGAGACCGGAACCTCCCCGAGGTAGACCGCACCCGACGTACCGTCGATGGAGACGACGTCGCCCTCGCTGACCACGATGTCGCCGGGTGCGGTGAATCTGTTCGCCTTGAGATCGACCTGTAGCGCGTCGGCACCACAGACACAGGTCTTGCCCATGCCGCGGGCGACCACTGCAGCGTGTGAGGTCTTCCCACCGCGTGAGGTCAGAATGCCTTGAGCGGCAATCATTCCGGCGAGATCGTCAGGATTGGTCTCCCGGCGCACGAGGATGACCTTCTCGCCCTGCTCGGCCATCTCGACGGCACGCGCAGAGGAGAAGACAACCTTGCCCACCGCGGCGCCTGGCGAGGCGTTCATCCCCTTGGCGATCTGCTGCTTGTCCGCATCGTCATCAAACTTGGGGAACATCAGCTGCATCAGCTGTGCGCCGGTGACCCGTTGCAGCGCTTCGTCGAGGTCGATCATGCCCTCGTCGATGAGCTGATTGGCGACTACGAAAGCGGCGCCGGCCGTACGCTTCCCGATCCGGGTCTGCAGCATCCACAGCTTGTTGCGCTCGACGGTGAACTCGATGTCGCACAGGTCGCGGTAGTGACCCTCGAGCTTGGTCATGATGCTGATCAGCTCGTCGTATGCCGGCTTGTCGATCCCTTCGAGGGCGGTGAGTGGCAAGGTGTTTCGTACGCCGGCGACGACGTCTTCGCCTTGGGCGTTCTGCAGGTAGTCGCCGTAGACCCCCTGCTCGCCGCTGCCCGGGTCCCTCGTGAACGCGACTCCGGTGCCGGAGTCCGCGCCGAGGTTGCCGAAGACCATCGAGCAGATGTTGACCGCCGTTCCGAGGTCAGCCGGGATCCGCTCCTGGCGGCGATAGAGGATCGCGCGGTCGGCGTTCCACGAGTTGAACACGGCTTCTACAGCCAGATCCATCTGCTCACGGGGGTCGGTCGGGAACTCGCGCCCGGCCTGCAGGCGTACGACGCCCTTGAAGTGCTCGACGAGTTGCAGGAGGTCGTCGGCATCGAGGTCCAGGTCGTTGTCGGTGCCCTTGACCTTCTTGGCTTCATCGATGGCGTCCTCGAAATGGTCGCCGTCGATGTCGAGCACGGTCTTGCCGAACATCTGGATCAGCCGCCGGTAGGAGTCCCAGGCGAAGCGGTCCGAACCCGACTGCTTGGCCAAGCCCTGGACCGAATCGTCGTTGAGTCCGACGTTCAGGACGGTCTCCATCATCCCGGGCATCGAGAACTTGGCGCCGGAGCGGACCGAGACCAGCAGCGGGTCGGTCGGGTCCCCGAGCTTCTTGCCCATGGTGTCCTCGAGCGCGGCGAGATGCTCGCTGACCTCGTCGGAGAGTTTCTTCGGCGCTGTGCCGCTGGTCAGGAAGACCTTGCAGGCATCGGTGGTGATGATGAAACCGGGTGGTACTGGCAGGCCGAGGTTGGTCATCTCGGCGAGGTTGGCTCCCTTGCCGCCGAGCAGGTCCTTCAGATCCTTGTTGCCCTCAGCGAAGTCGTAGACGTATTTCTCACTCACCCGAACTGCCTCCTGTGCGCTGCATCACTTGCGTCCTACGTTCCGCACAGTCTCCCTAGCCGCCAGGCTGCCCGCCAGCCGGGTAGTAGTTCGATCCGATCGGCTCAGCCGCCGGAGATGCCCAGCTCGGCACCTTCGGGTACGGCGAGGCTGTCCCGGTCGGTGAGCCAGCCGTAGGGCAGGGCCACCCTGCGCGCGCCCGTAGATCGACCACGCGGCGTGCCGAGAATGGCGGTCGGGAACGGCTGGTCGGGGATCCCGGCGAGCAGTTCGTCGAGTTCGCAGAGCGAGCCGACCAGCGACAGCGCCCGCCGGGTTTCACCGCCGACCGCGAAGCCCTTCAGGTACCACGCGATGTGCTTGCGGAAGTCCCGGATTCCGCGGTCCCGGGCGTGCGGGTCGGACGGATCAGGCCGTACGTCTCCGTACTCATCGAGCAGCAGGCTCGCATGTCTGCGCATCGTGGCGGTGACCGTGGAAAGCGGCGGAAGTGTGCGGCCGGGATCCCCGTCGAAGGCGCTGGCGAAGTCGGCGAACAGCCACGGCCGGCCCAGGCAGCCCCGCCCGATGACGACTCCTGCACAGCCGGTCTGATCGACCATCCGCAGCGCGTCGTCGGCTTCCCAGATGTCGCCGTTGCCGAGGACCGGGATGTCGAGCAGCTCGACCAGATCGGCGATGGCAGACCAATCCGCTTGCCCCCCATAGAGCTGCGCAGCGGTACGCCCGTGCAGTGCAACGCTGGCCAGCCCCTCATCCTCGGCGATCTGGCCGGCATCGCGGTAGGTGACGTGCTCGTGGTCGATCCCGATCCGCATCTTCATCGTGATCGGCACCCGGCCCCCGGCCGCTCCCATCGCCGCTCGAAGGATGCTGCGGAGCAATTCCCGACGCCACGGGAGCGCTGCCCCGCCGCCCTTGCGGGTCACCTTCGGGACCGGGCAGCCGAAGTTCAGGTCGACGTGGTCAGCGCGGTCCTCGTCCACGATCAGCTCCACGGCCCGGCCGACGGTCACCGGGTCGACGCCGTACAACTGGATGCTGCGCGGATACTCCCCCTCGGCGAAACGGATCATCCGCATCGTCTTGGGGTTGCGGGCGACCAGGGCGGTTGCGGTGATCATCTCGCAGACATAGAGCCCGGCGCCGTGTTCGCGGCACAGTGTGCGGAATGCCGGGTTCGTGATGCCGGCCATTGGGGCGAGTTCGACCGGCGGCCACACCGCATGTGAACCGATCTTGAGCGCATCGAGACCCAGCAGATTTCGCATTGTGGGCAATTATCCGCCCGCCCCGATCCGACTCAGGGGCACCCTGGTAGGAACCTATCGTTGCAATCTTCCCCTCATGGTGATCACTCACGACCAGGAAGGCCGCTCATGACCCGACCCGATCAACCGGCACCAGGCGAGAACACCTCCGAGAGTGGCCAAGACACTGGCCCAGTCGAGGGAGCTGGCGAGTCCGGGGACGTGGATCCACGGGGGCCGATGGAGGATGCCTCGGACATGACGCCAGCCACCGGGGACAACGAGGGCACCGAAGCCCCCGACCCACTCGAACCCCCCGACTGACCCGAGTGAAGGGCACCCTGTATCAGTCCTATTGGCAGAAGGGGCCCTTCACTCGATCCACAAACCGGTCTTTCGTCCACAAGCTGCCGTTCCCCCGGACGAGAAGTCACGCCAGGCGTCAGTGTCGAGACATGCCCCGGCGCGCCTCCTACGACCGATTCGCCGTTGATGAACTGATTCGGTATCGAGCTGGCGTGGTTCGGACCGCTGAGCTGCGCTTGCTCGGCATGCCAGCTGCATCCATTACCTACCGTTACCGGGCAGGCGGACCTTGGCAAAGGTTGCTCCCTGGAATCGTGCTGACACAGACGGGACCACCAACGGATGTGCAACGATTGCATGCGGCCTTTGTCTACTGCGGTGGCGGTGCGACGCTCACGGGGTTGAGCGCGCTGCGGCTTTACGGGACTCGTCAGTTGCCGGATCACCCTGCCTTGCATGTGCTCGTGCCACACAAGCGGCGCCGCCTCAGCACCGGATTTGTAATTGTTGAACGCACGAACCGGTTACCGGCGCACCGCAACGTTCATGGGTTCGCCTGCGCACCGATCGCGCGTGCCGCGATAGACGCTGCTCGGCGGCTCACCAACGTTATGCAGGGTCGAGCTCTCCTGGCTGAGGTTGTGCAGCGGCGCATGTGCTCCCCCCGCGACCTGGCCGTTGAACTCAGCAACGCTCAGATCCGGGGCACGGCGCTTCCCCGGCGGGTCCTGCGCGAGGTTAGCGGGGGCGTTCGCTCGGTAGCGGAAGGCGACGCCAAGCGGCTGTTGACGGCTCATCAACTTCCGCCTGCGTTGTGGAACTGCGACATCTATGACGAGCAGGGGCAGTGGCTGGGCTGTCCCGACGCGGTGTGGCTCGAACTCGGTGTCGTACTCGAGATCGACTCATTGGAATGGCACCTGTCCCCCGCGGACTATCGCAAGACACAGGCACGTCACCGACGGATGACCGCAGCTGGACTGCTTGTTGTCCACGTCACCCCGGCGACCATTCGCGATGAGGGACCTGTGTTTCTCGACGAGCTCCGCAGAACGCTTTCAACCGCAGCCACTCGTGCGGCGCCCGTTCTGTCGATCCGCACCCGCGCCGCCTGACTTCTCCACCAACTTGCCGGCAGCCAGATCGGGGTCAAGCCCAATCTAGTGAAGGGCACCTTGTATCGAACCTATTGGTAGAAGGTGCCCTTCACTCGAAAACAAGCGGGGTCAGGAGCCGAGGAGCTTGGGGGCCAGGTAGGTCACGACCTGATCCAGCCCGATCCGTTCCTGACCCATCGTGTCCCGCTCGCGAACCGTCACTGCCTGGTCCTCCAGGGTGTCGAAGTCGACGGTCAGGCAGTACGGCGTACCGATCTCGTCCTGTCGCCGATAGCGCCGTCCGATCGCCCCGGCGTCGTCGAAGTCGACGTTCCAGTGCCGACGCAACGCCGCCGCCAGGTCCCGCGCCTTTGGTGACAGATCGGCGTTGCGGGACAGCGGAAGGACCGCCGCCTTGACCGGGGCCAGCCGGGGATCCAGGCGCAGCACCGTCCGCTTGTCCACGCCACCCTTGGCATTCGGGGCCTCGTCTTCGGTGTATGCCTCGACGAGGAAGGCCATCAGCGACCGGGTCAAACCGGCCGCGGGTTCGATGACGTACGGCGTCCACCGCGTTCCCGCGGCCTGGTCGAAGTACGTGAGGTCGACCCCAGAGTGCTCCGAGTGGGTCTTCAGATCGAAGTCCGTACGGTTGGCGACTCCCTCGAGTTCGCCCCACTCCGAACCGATGAACCCGAAGCGGTACTCGATGTCCACCGTGCGCGTGGAGTAGTGCGAGAGCTTCTCCTTGGGATGCTCGTAGTGCCTCAGGTTGTCCCGCGCGATACCCAGATCGACGTACCAGTTGGTCCGCTCGTCGAGCCAGTACTGGTGCCACTCCTCGTCGGTGCCCGGTTCGACGAAGAATTCCATCTCCATCTGCTCGAATTCCCGGGTACGGAAGATGAAATTCCCCGGAGTGATCTCGTTGCGGAAGGACTTGCCGATCTGACCGATCCCGAACGGCGGTTTCCTGCGCGCGGCAGACATGACGTTGGCGAAGTTCACGAAGATGCCCTGGGCGGTCTCCGGTCGCAGGTAGTGCAGGCCGGCCTCGTCCTCGATGACGCCGAGGTAGGTCTTGAGCATCATGTTGAACTCGCGCGGCTCGGTCCAGGCGCCACGCGTTCCGCAGTTGGGGCAGGCGACCTCGGCGAGCCCACGCTCCGGCGCGCGACCCTTCTTCTCTTCGAACTCCTCGATCATGTGGTCGGCCCGGTAGCGCTTGTGGCAGCTCTGGCACTCGATCAGCGGATCGGTGAAGGCGTTGACGTGACCGGAGGCGACCCAGGTCTGTCGGGGCAGGATGACCGAGGAGTCCAGCCCGACGATGTCGTCGCGCCCGGTGACCATCGACTTCCACCACTGCCGCTTGATGTTCTCCTTGAGCTCGACACCCAGCGGCCCGTAGTCCCACGCGGAGCGCGTACCGCCGTAGATCTCTCCCGAGGGGAAGACGAAACCCCGGCGTTTGGCCAGGTTGACGATCAGCTCGAGGGTGGACGGCGCAGACTTGGCCATGTCGAGGTTCTCCATCCGGCTGGCGGTCGGCGGGTGAATTCCGAGGGTAGCCGTACGCGCGAACAGCACGTGACCGGCATGAACCGATGGACCACAGTGCGAACGAACTGCAAGCTAGATCGGCACTCGCAGCGGGTTCGATGTGCTCACGCGAGGTTGTAGCCGCAGACCGTGCGGTCTGCTCCTGCGGTCTCCTCGAACACCGAAACGTCCAGGGATACGGCGCCAACGTCAGTCTCGAGGTCGTAGGTCACGGTGTCGCGATCCGTGCCATCCGGCTCGATGGCAGTGCTCTGCCCACCGGTGACGGTGGACGCACCGAGTTCGTCGAAGAAGTCGTCAGCGAGCGCTTGTCCGTCGGCGAACATGTCCTGGCCATCCTGGCAGAGAGTTGACCGCGCACTGTCGTAGTCACCGGCGATCATCAACTCCAGGAAGGCATCCGCGACGAAAACCGAATCGGAGAAGTTGGGTCCCTCCCCAGCAGAATCGGTGTCGGTGTCCTCGGTTGGCGTCTCGGTGTCCTCGGTTGGCGTCTCGGTGTCCGCAGTGGGCTCCGACGATTGCGCGGTGGAAGAGTTGGCGACAGGAGTCGGAGAGTTGTCGTCCTTAAGCAGAAAGAAGAGGCCGATGCCTCCGGCGACCAGCAGGAGCACCAAACCGCCGATGATGAACGGCACGGGGCTCCGCTTCGGTGGCTGAGGCGCTCCGTAGGACCCCCCGGGACCGCCGCCGAAAGGCGGAGGTCCGCTGGGAGGTCCGCCGTACCCTCCGCCGCCAGAACCCGGCTGGCCGAACTGCGGTGTCGGCTGGTCGTAGCTGGGCTGGCCGACGGGCGGTGCCTGACCATAACCGGGCTGCGGTGCACTTGGTGGCTGGCCATATCCGGGCTGGGCGCCGGGGCTCGGCTGCCCCCAACCAGAGCCCGACGCTCCGGGATTCGGCTGACCACCGTAGGGCGGCTGACCACCGTGGGGTGGCTGGTTTTCGTAAGGGGGCTGGCTCATGGTGGTCCTTTCGTCATGTGTGAGCCGCGAGCGGTGCCGACCTCAGAGCCAGCAGGACGCGGGAAGTAGATCACGGCTTCTCAGCCCGAACCGAGGAGGACATCGTAGGCACCCGGCTCATCCACGATGCGGACGAACACTGGGTAACCAGTGGTCTTCACGGCATGAGACGACAGGGCTCGACGGTAGGTTCCGACGCTTTCCCATTCGGTTAACAGGATCCACACATCTGGCTCGTCGAGGCAGCGCCCTGCGCGGGCTCGCAGGAAGCCCGGCAGCGTCATGAAGACGTCGATGAGCACCGCCAGTTCGCCGGTGATCTGCTCTTCGGCATCACCATCGGCACGCAACCTGTTCACCGCGAGCACCCGTAGTCTCCTGTTCTGCGATCCCGTGATGAGATCCTCGTCCGCATGTCGAGCACATCGGGACGGGACCGCCTGGAGCGGCGAAGCCTGCCCGTACTGATGACCTTGCGCAGAGTGCCCCAGTGGGTGCTGTTCCTCGTCGTCCTGGGGCTTGTGGTCAGCGGACTGCTCCTGACCGGCCCGCTGGCCGGGGCGCTACTCGGCGTCGTGGCGGTCTTTCTTGGTTGGCTGCTCCTGCTGGCCTGGCCACGGTTGACCCAAGGCCAACGACTCCTGCGCGGGCTCACCATTGCCGTCATCGCCGGCTCGGTGATCTGGCGGCTGCTTGCCTGACCCGACCGAGTCAGGCTGATCCGAACCGCCGCTGCCGGCTGGCGTAGGACTCACACGCGGCCCAAAGATGTCGCCGATCGAAGTCCGGCCACAGCGTGTCAGCGAAGACCAATTCGGCGTAGGCCGACTGCCACAGCAGGAAGTTCGAGGTCCGCTGCTCGCCCGAAGACCGGATGAACAGATCGACGTCCGGCATGTCCGGCTCGTCCAGATGACGGGCGAGGGTCTTCTCGCCGATCCGATCAGGATCGAGCCGACCAGCAGCCACCTCGCGGGCGATAGACGCTGCGGCATCGGCGATCTCGGCCCGCCCGCCGTAATTGACGCACATCGTCAGGGTCAAGATGTCATTGCCCGCGGTGAGCTCTTCTGCTGCTTCGAGTTCACGAATCACGCTGCGCCACAGCCGGCGTGGCCGCCCGGCCCAGCGCACCCGTACGCCGAGTTGGTGCATCTCGTCACGACGGCGGCGAATGACATCGCGGTTGAACCCCATCAGGAAGCGCACCTCTTCAGGACTGCGCCGCCAGTTCTCCGTCGAGAAGGCATAGGCAGAAAGCCAGCCGATGCCGAGCTCGATCGCTCCCTCCACACAGTCGAACAGCGCGGCCTCGCCGGCCTCATGCCCGACTGTCCGCGGCAGTCCGCGACGTCCGGCCCAACGCCCGTTCCCGTCCATCACGATCGCAACGTGCCGGGGAACTGTCCCGGCGGCCAGTTCGGGCGCCCGCACGCCGGAGGGATGCGGGGACGGCGGGCGTACCGTCCGGCCCACGGACAGATCAGCGGTCCTACGGACCCGACTCATCCGCGCTCCACCATCGCCAGCGAGCGCAGCCCACGTTCGAGGTGCCACTGCAGTAGCGCGGCCACCAGTCCACTGGCCTCTCTCGCCGCGGCCGAGGTCGCCGCCTCGGCACCAACCCAGTCCCCGGTGAACAGCGCCGACATCAACTCGACCGACGCCGCACTCGGATTGGCCGATCCGGCGGGACGGCATCGCCCGCATACGACGCCACCGGCCGGGATCGACAGCGATCGGTGCGGGCCCGGCGCGGCGCAGATCGCGCACTCCACCAGAGCCGGCTCCCACCCGGCCACGGACATGGCCCGCAACAGGAACGCATCGAGAACCAGACTGGGCGCTCGGCCGTCGCTAGTCATCGCCCGCAACGCGCCGACGACGAGCAGGAACAGGCGCAGCGACGGTTCACGTTCCTCCGACGTCAGCCGCTCCGCGGTCTCCAGGACCGCCGTACCGGCGGTATAGCGGCGGTAGTCGGACACAATTGCGGTGCCGTAGGGGCGAATGCTCTCGACCTGGCTGACGATGTCGAGGTTTCGGCCTTGGTAGAGCTGGACGTCCACGTGGGTGAAGGGTTCCAGTCGGGCGCCGAACTTCGACGACGTACGGCGGATCCCCTTCGCGACGGCACGCACCCGACCATGACGGCGGGTCAGCAGCGTGACGATCCGGTCGGCCTCCCCGAGCTTGTGCAGGCGCAACACGATCGCCTCATCGCGGTAGAGGCTCACGATCGCCAGTCTCCCACCGCCACCGCCGATCCTTGAGCTCTCGCCGAACGACAGGCCCTTGGCGGAGTCAGAAGCCCAGCCGCTGCAGTTTCTTCGGATCGTCCTGCCACTCGCCGAGCACCTTGACATGCAGGTCCAGATAGACACGACTTCCGAGCAGGGCCTCGATCTGGGTACGGGCGCGGGTACCGATGGACTTGATCCGCTCCCCCCTCCGTCCGAGCAGGATCGGTTTCTGACTCGCCCGCTCGACGTAGAGGACGGCCTCGATGTCCACGAGGTCGGTGTTCTCCCGCGGCGTCAGCTCCTCCACGGTGACGGCGACCGAGTGCGGTAATTCCTGGTCGAGATCAGACAGTGCTGCCTCACGGATCAGTTCAGCGACGAGCACCTTCTCCGGCTCGTCGGTCAGCGTCCCGTCCGGATAGAGCGCCGGACCGGCGGGTAGACCATCCATCAGCAGGTCCAGCAGGGTGTCCACGCCCGCACCGGATCTGGCGCTGAGTGGCACGTAGTGCGCCGCCTCGATCTCCGCGCTCGCGGCGAGGAGTTGGCCGGCCACCTGCTCAGGCTTGGCCAGATCGATCTTGGTCACCGCCACGATCAACGACGTGCCATGAAGTTGGCGCAGTTCTCGAGCGATGAACCGGTCGCCCGGCCCCAACTTCTCGTTGGCCGGAACACACCACACGACGATGTCCACACCCGCCAACGTGGTCCGTACGACGTCGTTGAGTCGTTGTCCCAGAACCGTTCTGGGCTTGTGCAGCCCCGGGGTGTCGACGAGAACCAGCTGAGCTTGCGGGCGATGGACGACGCCTCGAATCGCGTGCCTCGTGGTCTGCGGCCGATCGCTGATGATGCCGATCTTGGTACCTACCAGGGCATTGGTCAGAGTGGTCTTTCCCGTATTGGGCCGTCCCACCAAGCACCCGAAGCCGCTGCGCATACTGCTCAGCCTCCCATTGCCCGCACGGTGGCGCTGGCGATCGGGTAAGAATCACCGATGTGGCACAGCGACGGCCGGCTCAGAACAGATCGTCTGCCGGCGACCCCTCCGCGATCGCCCGGCGGTGGTCGTCAGAGCGCGATAGCCATCTGCGCCAGATCAACGCCTTTTCCTTCATAGTCCCGCACCGGAGGAAGCGATCGGTCACCAAGCTGCCGTCCGCGCTGCGTTATGCCCAGCTCCTTCCCGCCAGCCGTACGGTCCGGGTTCTGTTGGCAGTGGCGGCACCTGCATACGCCGGTTTGCAACTCGGCCAAGGGGCTACGGTCGCGCGCGCTCTCGGATTCGCCGTACTCCTGGCGGTCGTGATCTTTGCGGTCTCGACCTATCGCGTGACGGTCAGCAATTCCGGCATCAGCTTTGACATCGCCGGCCTCCGCCAGGTTTCCAGCTTCGGATTCGTACCGCTCTTCGCCGTGCGTGAGGTACGGCACGGCGTGCCTGGAGACTGGCCCAAGGCCAGACTCAAAGGGGGGTGGTGGCCGGGCCGCCGACGGGTCAGCGTCTTGTATCTGCACGAGGACGCCATGGTGCATGCGTTTCAGGTCTGGGTCGGCGACCCCGAGGCATTCGGTACTGCCCTGCTCGGGCGCCCGATGTCCGACCCGGACTAGGCAGTCGCCCGGCGCTAGGAGAAGTCGAAGACCTTGAGCGCCCCGGCTTCCTCGGCGACCGCAAGGAGCAGTTCGGTGGACCCGGCGTCGGTCTGCACATCGAGGATGATGTCGTCATTGCCGTGCCCGTAGGCATCGGAGACAGCCGCTGAGGTGATCGCCGTCGCCGCCAGAGTGCGGAACAGCTCGTCGGCGAAGGCCTGCGGATCGGCGAACTCGGCCTGCAGATCCGGCGTCAGGGTGGCGTAGCCGCCCGCATAGTCACCGGCTGCCATCAGGTCAATCAGCACATGTGCGGTCTCCGGTGACTCCGCGAAGTTCAACTCCTCCGAGGTCTCCTCGGTCGATTCGGTCGTTTCCTCGGTGCTCTCTTCGGTGGGTTCCTCGGTCTCGGCTCGGGAGGGTCTGCTGCGTGGTCAGGGTCGTGGCCACCGGCGTCGGCTCGTCGTCGTTGAGCACCAAGAACAAGCCCAGTGCACCCAGACTCAGGAGCAGCACGAGTCCGCCGATGATCCAGGGCAGGACCGACTTCTTCGACGGAGGTCCGTACGGGCCCTGCGGACCTCCGTACGGATGACCCCCGGCGCCACCATAGGGCTGGCCTCCGTACGGAGGCTGAGTCCCGTACGGAGGCTGAGTCCCGTACGGAGGCTGACCGCCATAGGGCGGCTGGGTCATGGACTCGTTCCTTCGCTGCGCCGTGGGGTACTGCCAAGTCGTGCGCCACCGGCCGCCTGAGATGGCCGACTGGTCATGTGGCGCTACCCCGATCGGTGCTCAGCAGGTTGCCGTCGGTACCGGCCAGAAAGATCGCAGCGGATCCCGACAGGTCGCGTACGGCCGATACGCCGTCGCCGTCGGCGGCCTCTGCTGCCGACACGACGGCGGCCGCCTCCAGCGTCGTGACCCCGCTGGACACAGCCGAGGCCACGGCGGCCTGCAGCGCGGACAGCCCCAGAGTCGGTAGTGCCACTGTCGCCGCGGCATAGGTTCGGCCGTCCTGGTCCCTGACCGCCGCTCCCTCGCGGGCACCGGTTCGAGCGCGGGCTGCGCGAGCCAGCACGATCAACTTGGCATCTTCGGGCTCCAAGCCTGCCTGCGCCGCACTACTCATGGGCCAGGGCCGCTTCCTTCGCCACGCTCCCGGCCGCCGGCAACCGCGAGACCAGCAACGTGTCGATCCGGTTGCGGCGCCCCTCCGTGCTCTCGGCCGTCAGCGACAGGCCGGCATAGGTGGCTCGAGCACCCGGAATCGGTACCCGACCGAGCTCACGAGCCAGCAGGCCACCGACTGTGTCGATGTCGTCCTCGTCAGGAAACTCGACGTGGAACAGCTCAGCCAGATCGTCGACCGGCAGCCGCGAGGTGACCCGCATCGATCCGTCCGGGAGCTGCTCGACGGGTGGGCGCTGATCTGTGTCGTATTCGTCGGTGATCTCCCCCACGATCTCTTCGAGGATGTCCTCGATCGTGACCAGCCCGGCGGTACCGCCGTATTCGTCGACGACCACGGCCATGTGGATACGGCGGGCCTGCATCTCCCGCAGCAGTTCATCGACCGGCTTCGACTCAGGTACGAACGACGGCTCACGCATGAGTTCTTCGACCAGTTGCGAGCCGGCACTGTCATCAGAGCCCTGCGTGCGGCGAACCAGGTCCTTGAGATAGACAACACCGACGATATCGTCGATGTTGTTGCCCACCACAGGTATTCGCGAGAAGCCGCTACGCAGCGCTAGCGCCAGAGCTTGGCGCACAATCTTCTGTGCTTCGATCCAGACGACGTCCGGGCGGGGCACCATGACTTCGCGGGCGATCGTGTCCCCGAGTTCGAACACGGAGTGGATCATGTTGCGCTCGCCGTGCTCGACGACTCCACGCGCCTCGGCCAGGTCGACCAGCTCCCGCAACTCGACCTCGCTGGAGAACGGGCCCTCGCGAAATCCTCGGCCCGGGGTGAGCGCGTTGCCGAGCAGGATGAGCAGGTTGGTCACCGGGCCGAAGATGGCCCGCAGCGCCCGCGTCAGGCCGGCGGTGCGCAGGGCTACCCCATAGGCGTGTTGACGCCCGATCGTGCGCGGCCCGACGCCGACGAGAACGAAACTGACGACCGTCATCACAAAGCCGGCGACAAGTACCGACCTCCAGCCGACCCCCCACAGCTGGACCAACACTGTGGTGATCAGGACCGCCGCGAACAGCTCGCAGAGGACTCGCAACAACAGCAGGAGCGAGACGTGCCGGGCACGGTCGTCGAGGATTCGCTCCAGGATCTCGGCGCGGGGCGTCCCGTCTCGTCGGAGTTCGGACACTCGGGCCTGGGAGACGTGCCCGATGGCCGCGTCGACAGCGGCGAACAGGCCGGCCAACGGGACCAACAGGGCGGCGACGACGAGCAGCGTCACCTGTGTGGAACTCATGAGCCGGCGTTCTCGGCGTCCCCGGCGTTCTCGGTGTTCTCGGCGTCCCCGGCGTTCTCGCTGCGGTGCTTGCGCCAGGCGTCGAGCAGGCGCCGCTGTACGGCGAACATCTCGCGCTCCTCGTCGGTGTCGCCATGGTCGTAACCGAGCAGATGCAGGACGCCATGGGTCGTGAGCAGGTGCAGCTCGGCATCGAAGCTGTGCCCGGCGGCGGACGCCTGCTTGACCGCCACCGCGGGGCAGAGCACGACGTCACCCAGCAGGGACGGGCTGGGATCAGACTCGTCAGGACGGCGGGCGGTGTCCAACTCGTCCATCGGGAAGGCCAGCACGTCGGTGGGACCCGTGGAGTCCATCCACTTCTCGTTGAGGCTGGCCATGTAATCGACGTCGATCAGGAGCACGGACAGTTCAGCCAACGGGTTCACGTCGAGCTCACAGAGCAGAAAGCGGCACAAGCCCGCGAGAGACACCTCGTCGATCGGGATGTCGGACTCGTTGGCAATGTCCACGGACACGGTGGCGTCGAGTCCGTTATCGGCGGGGCGGGGCGGAGCCGCGGCGAACGGAGGAGTCCGGGCGCTCGGTGTCGGCGCGCCGGGCGGCACGTGGACCGGCCGAACGAACTTCCACAGGCGGAGCCCGATGCTCGCCCTGGCTGGGGTAAGACAGCCCGGTTGGTGGGCCGTCGGTCTGGTCGGCATTCTCGGCGTCGAAGCGGGCATAGGCATCGACGATGTGGCCGACGAGGCGATGGCGCACCACGTCGACGCTGCTGAGGTGGGTGAAAGCGACGTCTTCGACGCCGTCCAGGATCGACTGGACGACCCGCAGGCCACTGCGCTGCCCGCCGGGGAGGTCGACCTGGGTCACGTCGCCGGTGACGACCATCTTCGAACCGAATCCGAGTCGGGTGAGGAACATCTTCATCTGCTCCGGCGTGGTGTTCTGGGCCTCGTCCAGGACGATGAACGCGTCGTTGAGCGAACGACCTCGCATGTAGGCCAGCGGAGCGACCTCGATCGTCCCGGCCTGGGTCAACCGGGGAATCGAATCGGGATCGACCATGTCGTGCAGCGCGTCGTAGAGCGGCCGCAGGTACGGGTCGATCTTGTCGTAGAGCGTGCCGGGTAGATATCCGAGCCGCTCTCCTGCCTCGACGGCAGGCCGGGTCAGGATGATCCGGTTCACCTGTTTTGCCTGTAGGGCCTGGACCGCCTTGGCCATCGCCAAGTAGGTCTTCCCGGTGCCTGCGGGGCCGATCCCGAAAACGATCGTGTGCTCGTCGATGGCATCGACGTACCGCTTCTGGTTCAACGTCTTTGGCCGGATCGTGCGTCCCCGGCGGGACAGGATGTTCAAGCTGAGTACATCAGCCGGTCGCTCGGTGGTGCCATTGCGCAGCATGTGCAACGCCTGGGAGACCGCATCGGGACGCAGGTGTCCACCTTGGCCGACGAGCGCGATCAATTCGTCGAAAACGCGTACTGCGAAGGCGTTGTCGGCCGGGGCGCCGGTGATGATGATCTCGTTGCCCCGAACCAGGACATGGGCGCTCAGTTCGCGCTCGACCAGCCGAAGGATCTCATCGCCCGAGCCCAGCAGGCTCACCATCGGCACCGATGGGGGGACCACGATCGTGGTGGCGGAGACCGCCCCCGACGGCACCGGCGGGCCATTGAGCGGGGCGGTCGTTGTCGGCGGAGGGGCCGCGGACGGCGTGCGGGCAGGGCTCTCGGGGCTATGCGGGACGGTCGGCAACGGTGCTGCGGCCCTGCTTCCATGCCTGGGGACAGATCGGACGCCGTGAAGTTTACCCGGACCTCCGACTTGGTCTGCTCGATTTCGGTGTTGCACCTCGATCAGCCGGGTGGCCAGCCCATCGAGCGGCCACCCAGAACATGGACATGCACATGGAAGACGGTCTGGTGAGCCTCGGAACCGGTGTTGACCACCAACCGATATCCACTCTCGGAGACGCCCTGCGAGACCGCCACATCGCCGGCTGCCGCGATCACCTGGGCAAGCACCGACGGATCGTTGTCCACGAGCGCAGCAGCCGTGGGGTGGTGGTGTTTCGGGATCACCAGAACATGCACCGGGGCCTGTGGCTGCAGGTCACGGAACGCCAGCGTGGTTGCGGTCTCGTGGACGAGATCGGCAGGGATGTCTCCGGCGACGATCTTGCAGAACAGACAATCCGGGTCAGCCATGGCGCCACCCTAGGGCGATGCCGAACGGTCAACGCCGGTCAGCGGCCGTTGAAGGCATCCCGTACCCGGGAGAAGAGGCCCCCGCCTCCGGCCCGGGTCGAGACGGGTCGTTCCTCGTCGCGCAGGGCGGCCAGCTTGCGCAGGATTTCCTCCTGCTCAGGATCGAGTCGGGTGGGGGTCAGCACTTCGACGTGGACATACAGATGCCCTCGGCCGGTGGCCCGCAGTTTGGGCACCCCGGCCGCCCGGAGGGTGAGCACCGAGCCGGACTGGGTGCCGGGCCGGATCTCGATCTCCTGCTCGCCGTCCAATGTGGTCAGAGACAGGGTGGTCCCCAGCGCCGCCGCGGTCATGGGCAGGCTGACCCGGCAGTGCAGATCGGAGCCTTCACGCGTGAAGATGTCGTGGTCTCGTTCGTGGATCTCCACGTACAGGTCACCGGCAGGACCGCCTCCGAGGCCGATCTCACCCTGACCGGACAGGCGGATTCGCATCCCGTCCTCGACTCCGGCGGGCACCTTGACCGACAGGCTTCGCCGGGAACGGACCCGCCCGTCGCCGCCGCACTGCGGGCAGGGTTCGGGGATGACCTGACCGATTCCCCCGCAGACTGGGCAGGCCCGCTTGGTGATCACCTGGCCGAGGAAGGAGCGCTGGACACTCTGTACCTCACCGGCGCCGCGGCAGGTCGTACAGGTCTGCGGGTGAGTCCCCGGCGCCGTTCCGGCACCGGTACAGGCCGTACACAGCACAGCGGTGTCGACCATCAACTCCTTGGTGGCACCGAACGCGGTCTCCACCAGGTCGAGGTCGAGCCGGACCAGCGCGTCAGCGCCCGGACGGGCGCGGCCTCGTGGGCCGCGGCTGGCACCGGTCCCGCCGAAGAACGCGTCCATGATGTCGCCGAAGCCGCCGAAGCCGGTGTACTGGCCGCCCGCACCCGGACCACCGCCATTGCCCAACGGGTCGCCCCCGAGGTCGACGATCTGACGTTTCTGCGGATCGCGGAGAACCTCGTAGGCGGTGGCCACCTGCTTGAAGCGTTCCTGGGCGACCGGATCGGGATTGACGTCGGGATGCAGGTCGCGAACCAGCTTGCGGTAGGCCCGTTTGATCTCCTCGTTGCTGGCGTCCCGTCGCACGCCGAGGGCCCCGTAGTAGTCAGTGGGCACAGTCAGCCTCCGCTCACGAGACGGCCGACGTACCGTGCCACGGCTCGTACGGCGGCGATGTTGCTCGGATAGTCCATCCGCTTGGGTCCGAGCACGCCCAGGCCCCCCAACTGTTGGGTGCCATCGCCGTACCCGGCCGACACGACCGCCGCTGACGACAGGCCAGCATGCTGATTCTCCTCGCCGATCCGGACCAGCACCGTGCTCGGATCCACCTCACCGATCAGTCGCAGGATGACTACCTGTTCTTCGAGCGCCTCGAGGACGGGACGCAGGGACATCGGAAAGTCGTGCAGATCTCGGGTGAGGTTGGCGGTGCCACCCACGACGATTCGCCCGTCGGGCTGCTCGACGAAGGTTTCCAGGAGAACCGAGGCGACGCACGCGGCCAGCGGTCGGATCTCCTTCGGCACGTTGCGGGCCAGATCGGCGACCCGGCTGCTGGCATCGGACAGTCGCAGGCCGCCGATGGCCACGTTCAGTTTCGACCGCAGGTCGGCGACCTGTTCCTCGGTCACCTCTACGTTGAGTGGGATCACCCGCTGCTCGATCCGCCCGGAGTCGGTGATCACGATCAGCATGATTCGACTGGTACTCAGCGGGAACACTTCGACGTGACGGATGGCGCTGCGGGCGATCGTCGGGTACTGCACGACCGCCACCTGCCTGGTCAGTTGGGCCAGCAGCCGGACGGTACGGCCGAGCACGTCGTCGAGATCCACCGCTCCCTCGAGGAAGGACTGGATGGCCTTGCGTTCGGCGGCGGTCATCGGCTTGATCTGGGTCAGCCGATCGACGAAGAGCCGATACCCCTTGTCGGTGGGCACCCGCCCGGCGCTGGTATGCGGCTGGGTGATGTAGCCCTCGTCCTCTAGGACGGCCATGTCGTTGCGGATGGTCGCAGCTGACACGCCGAGGCTGTGCCGGTCTACAAGGGCCTTGCTGCCGACCGGGTCATTGGTGGAAACGAAGTCCTCGACGATTGCGCGCAGGACCTGCAGGCGCCGCTCGTCGTGGGTCATCGTCCTCCTCTCCGGTGTCTGGCTGCGGGCGCGGACTCCTGGGTCCGAGATCGCCTGGCAGTCCGGTGGCCCGAGTGCCAGGCCCGGCGTCCAGCATACGACCGTACCGACGGTGCTCGCTCACTCCCGACTATCGGTATGGTCGCCTTGTCTGACCGGCCGACTTCGAGGAATCCGCCCTGATCTTCAAAGAGGTTCGAGACAATCGGCCCTACCCCGAGCACGGCCTGTCCACTCGTGACTGGGCCGGAATTCCGCCGCGTCAGGTGCGACTCGACGAACTGGTCACCACCAAGACGGTGCTCGCCCTGGACAAGCTGCTCGAGGAGGATTCGACCTTCTACGGCGACCTGTTCCCGCACGTCGTCGCTTGGGAGGGCACCCTCTATCTCGAGGACGGTATGCATCGGGCGCTTCGGGCTGCCTTGCACCAGCGAAACGTCCTGCACGTACGGGTGCTTGACCTCGACGAGTTCCGCCCCGGCGGCAGCACCAGCACCAGCCAGAATCCTGAGCCCAGCCCCTGACCCCATCTCCTGCAGATCTCGGATTTCGCGGCTAGTCGGTGAGGTTGCGGACCACGGCGTCGGCCAGCAACCGGCCACGCAGGGTCAAGGCCGCCCGACCGCCGGCATAGGCAGCGCGATCGAGTAGGCCGTAGCTGACCGCTTCGCCGGCGCGCGCCCGACCATGTTCGGAGAGCACCTCTAGCGCCACACCGTCGCACAACCGTATTCCGAGCATGATGGACTCGACCCGCCGCGCCGCGTCGTCGAGCAGTTCGCTGCCTTGAGCGGGACTGTCTCCGACGGACAGCGCTCGAGCGTAGGCAGCCGGGTGTTTGCGGTTCCACCAGCGCGCCCCACCGATGTGGCTGTGCGCGCCGGGACCGATTCCCCACCAATTGCCGCCGGTCCAATAGAGCTCGTTGTGCCGGCACCTCCCGGCGGGCGACGAAGCCCAGTTGGACACCTCGTACCAGCCCATTCCCGCCGCGGCCAGGACCTGATCGGCCTGCTCGTACCGGTCGGCCAGCACGTCGTCATCCGGCGCGGCGATCTGGCCACTGGCCACCTGGCGGGCCAACGCTGTCCCGGGTTCGACGATCAAGGCGTACGCCGAGAGGTGTTGCACCCCAGCCGACAACGCCGCGGCCAGCGACGTTTGCCAGTCCTCGTCGGACTCCCCCGGTGTGCCGTAGATGAGGTCCAGGCTGACCCGGGCAATTCCGGCGGCGCGGGCGTCCTCGGCGGCCCGCAGCGCCTGACCTGGGGTATGACGACGGTCCAGGACCGACAGGACATGCGGTACGGCGGACTGCATGCCCAACGACACTCGGTTCACCCCGGCCCGCGCCAGCCGGGCGAACGAGGCCCGCGTCACCGACTCCGGATTGGCCTCCACGGTTATCTCCACGTCGGCAGCGACCGGGAACTCCGCCCGGATCTCATCCAACATGGCCGCGAGATGCTCGGCCGGCAGCAGCGTCGGCGTACCGCCACCGAAGAAGACCGTGCCTACGGTCGGCAACTGCGGTCCCAGGATGTGCCTGACCAGCCGGAGTTCGGCCAGCACGCTGTCCACGTAGTCGTGCTGACTCGCCCCGGGACCAAGCTCGGAGGCGGTGTAGGTGTTGAAGTCGCAATAGCCGCAGCGGCTGGCACAGAACGGAACATGGATGTAGAGGCCGAACGGCGTCTCGAGCACGTCCCTGCGAGCCGAGTCCGGCAACCAGAGCTGATCCGGCAGGCTTGCGGCTGGCAGGGTCGCAGCGACCGGGTTCGGGGGCATCACGCTCCAGTGTGACAACCTGCTGGGCGCTGATGTGGGAGCCGCACGCACGAGCACAGGAAGACCGCGAGTACGGGTGAACCGAGAAGGAGCAACCGAGTTGACCGAGCCGCCGGTAGATCTGGTCCGCTACGACGTGTCCGCAGGCGTGGCGAGGATCACGCTGGACTTCCCGGCCAAGCGCAATGCGCTGTCCCAGTCGCTGATGAGCCAGTTGTCGGCGCGGCTGGGCGCCGCACAGGATGACGAGACGGTACGGGTCGTCGTGTTGACCCACACCGGATCGGTGTTCTGCGCCGGGATGGATCTCAGCGAGGCCCGCGGCGCAGGTGCAGCCGAGATGGGCGTCAACGCGTTCCCCCACCTCCTGCAGACCCTCTGGGACAGCCCCAAGCCGGTCGTGGCGCGCATCGCCGGACCGGCGCGGGCCGGCGGCGTCGGGCTGATCGCGGCCTGCGATCTTGCTGTCTGCCTCCGCTCGGCCACCTTCGCCTTCACCGAGGTACGCCTCGGCATTCTCCCGGCGGTGATCTCAGCCACCGTGCTTGCGCGGCTGACGCCTCGCGCCGCACATGAACTCTTTCTCACCGGCTCGGTCTTCGACGGGGTCCGGGCTGCCGAGATCGGCCTGGTCAACGCTGCCGTCGGGGAGGACGAGCTCGACGCTGCGACCGCCGCCTACGTCGCCGATCTGGTCAAGGGTGGCCCGATCGCCCTGGCCGCCACCAAGTCGCTGCTTCGCCGTAAGCCCTTGCCGGCGATGGCCGACGACCTGGCGGCCTTGCTGGAGACCTCCGCTCGGTTCTTCGCCAGTGACGAGGGGCAGGAAGGAATCCGGGCCTACGGTGAGAAGCGGCCACCGCGCTGGGTGCCGCAGAGCTGATGTCCGGTGGTCATCGGCTGACCTGGCGCGAGGCCGCAAGCATCGTGGTGGTCGGCCTGCTCGGGGCCGTCATCGGTCTGGCGCTGGGCAACGCGGTGGGTAGCGTCACCAACCTCGGTCCGCTCGACGTGACGACCCGGCTGACGACGGGTGTCGGCTCGACTTTCGACGTGGGGGTTGCTGCGGTCAGCTTGGACACACCGGGTCCGGTCGGGCTGAGCATCACCGCCAACGATGTCCGCTTCTCCGGTCCCGCCGACCTGGCCGACACGCTCACGTCCTTCGGCGACGTGGAGGCAGTGGCCGGCTCCCTGCGGCGCGCCACACTCGCTCATCTGGGCGGTTATGTGGAGGTCGGCGCTGCTACCGGTCTGCTGCTCGGGCTGCTCACCCACCGGCCGTTCCTGGGACGACCGGCCACGGGGCGGCGGCGGCGGGTCGTCCACGCCGCAGGGGCCTGGCTGGCGCTGGGCGCACTCGCGACGTCTGTCATCGGACCGTCGGTCAATCTGGCCAGGCGCTCGTGGACACCGGTGTCCGGCCTGTCCGTAGAGGGTCAGGTGGTCCCGAATGTCCTGGTGGCGGGAAATCTGCTCGACGAAGCCGTACGGGTCCTGGAGGAGAACGAGAACTTCTACGAGCAGGTGCGACTCAGGACGGCGAGTGCGATGGCCGAGATCGCCGAGGACGACGCGCAGCGCGGGCTGTCTGCGTTCGTCTTCGAGAGCGACCTGCACTGCAACCTGGGGATGACTCGGGTGATCAGTGAAGTGGCCGTCCAGTCCCAGGCGGGCTTCGTCCTGAGCGGCGGTGACATCACGATGAGCGGCACCCAACTCGAAGCGCTCTGCACCGACGTCTATGTCAGCCGACTCGACGGCACCCCACTCGTCCTGGTTCTGGGCAACCACGACTCGGTGCAGACCGGGGCCGATCTCGAGGCCAGCTCAGCGGGTGTGCTGCGCGGCGAACCTTTGCAGATCGAAGGCCTCACGCTGTTCGGGGACAGCGATCCGTACCGCTCCCAGATCGGGTCGCCGACGACTCTGCGCGGTGACGAGACCGCTGCTGAGTTCACTGACCGTATCGCCGAGACAGCCTGCGACACAGAGCCTGACGTCCTTGTCGTACACGATCCGGCACATGCGGCTTCAGCCATCGAGGACGAGTGCACACCGCTGGTGCTGTCCGGGCATCGGCACCGTGAGGAAGGGCCCAGGATCGAAGGAGACACGGTCGCCTACACCGTCGACAATTCCGGTGGTACGGGGGAGAACACACCGTCGTACGGGCCATTGGCCACCAACAGCACGGTGGCCTTGTTCTACTACGACGCCGACACCGGTGCGGTGCGCGGTTACCGGACCGTGGAATTCGGCAGGGACGGTTCGGTCGAGGTGGCTGACTATCGCGAGCTCAACCCCGACTCCGACCAGGACAAGGTCAATCGGGGCGAGTGAGGCCAGCCTGGTCGAGCCGGCGACGGTCATCCGGTAGCCGTTGGGTCACCCCGGACGCGTCCAGCCACTGCAGCACTGGCAGCGCGACCCGCCGTGAGGTCTGCAGGGCGGTCCGCGCCTGGCTCGTGGTGAACGGTTGCTCGAGTCGCTCGAGTCGCGCTACAGCGGCTTGGCGTGCGTCCGGTGCCAAGAACACTCCGTCCCCCACGGCGACCAGCAGCCCGGCCCGTACGGCCGCTGCCAGCATGACCGGAGTGAGCTCGAGCTGCGCGAGCTCAGCTGGACTGAAAGCGTCGAAGGGGTTGCCACGTAGGCGCTCCCGAATCGTTTCGATCCGCGCTTGGACCTCGTCGGGCAAGGCGTCGGGCCGCTGTTCGGTCGACACGATGCGACCTGCCACCAGTCTCCAAGGGGAGGACACCAGCGCTGCCACCAGCCGGGGGTCGGGCAGGCCCAGCGAGCGGGCCACCGCGCCGACGGTCAGACCTGCATCCAGCCGATGCCGCCGCCGGTGTTCGGTGGCGAGTTCGGCCAGCCGGCCGGCCAGGGCCTGACGGGTCGTCGGATCGAGCAACCATCCGTCGATCGGCTCCGTGCTCGGCTGACCGTGGCCCAGGGTGTTGAAGACGGCGGCACTCTCGATGCCGCGTCGGCGCAACTCGCCGTCGGGATCGGGGCCCGCCGACAGCGCGGCCAATTCGACCGCGCGCCGAGCCGACTCACCCCGACGACGGGCCAGCGGCCTGGGCAGGGGATCGAGCACCGAGGCGCCGACGACCTTCCGGCTCCCCGGGTCCCGCAGCAGAACCCGATCGCCGTAGGCCACCGCCAGAGGGCTCGGCAACGACAGCCGAACCGTACGATCGGCCAGCCTCCGGGTACGGGCGGTGATCGCCGCAGTACCGATGTGCACGGTCAGCTGAGCCGGCAGGCGGTCGACCGCCGAGACCAGCAGCACGTCGAGGACAGAGCTCAACGCCCACTTTCCGGGAGTCAGCAGCGCCTCCCCTCGGCGCAGCTCCGCTGCGGCGATGCCACGAAGGTTGATTGCCACTCGGGCCACCGCCTCCACCGTGGACATCTGATCGTTCATGCTCTGCAACCCGCGGATCACCACAGGGCGCCGGGTCCCGGCCACGACCAACTCGCCTCCGGTCTGGAGCCGACCAGCGGACAGGGTTGCGGTGACCACAGTCCCGGCACCGCGGACGCTGAAGACCCGATCGAGCCACAGCCGAGTGGGCGCAGCGGTATCCGGCTTCGGCAGACCGGCGACCAGGGTTCCCAGCGCCTTCCGGAGGTCGTCGAGGCCGTCGCCGGTGACCGCGCTACAGGACACCACTGGCATGCCGGACAGGCCGGTCCCGGCCAACCACTCGGGCAGATCGGCCATCAGCGGAGCCGGGTCGGCCAGATCACTGCGAGTCACGACTACCAAGCCGTCGACCACGCCGAGCGCATCGAGGATCGCGACGTGCTCCTGCGTCTGAGCCGACCAGCCGCCGTCGGCGGCCACGACGAGCACAACGGCGGGTACGGGGCCGACGCCGGCCAGCATCGTGCCCACGAAACGCTCGTGCCCCGGAACATCGACGAAGGCCATCCGCTGACCGCCGGGCAGAGTCGTCCAGGCGAAGCCGAGGTCGATGGTCAATCCGCGGCGGCGCTCCTCGGCGTACCGATCCGGCTCCATGCCGGTCAGTGCCCGGACCAGGGTGGACTTCCCGTGGTCGACGTGACCGGCAGTGGCTAGGACGTACACGTCTCGATCCGAGTGGCTCCTTCGTCCCCGACGGTTCCATTCATGGACAGCTGGGCGGCTGTGACCGCGACATACAGCACCTCATCCTCCAGGAGATCCAGGGCGCGCAGATCGAGCAGGCACCGGTCTCGCTCGATCCGGGCGAGAACTGGCTGCTGCCCGGTGCGAAGGGCGGCGGCGTAGGCCGAGGGCAGGCTGACTGCGGCACTGGCCAGGGTGACTCCGGGGGCGCCACCGCCGCCCACCCGGGCGGCGCTCTCGACCGCGCTGGCAGGAATCCCTTCGTCCTGCAGCCTGGTAGCCAGTCGTCGGGCCCGCTCGCGCAAGTGGTCGGTGTCGGCTTCGAGTGCTTGGCGTACGGGCGGGCGCGGGCCCCGCAGGGTGGCTTCCAGCGCCGAAAGGGTGAGTTTGTCCACGCGTAGGGCGCGCGCCAGCGGGTGGCGACGCAGGATCTCGACCAGGTCGAGGCGACCCAGGACCAGGCCGGACTGGGGTCCGCCGAGGAGCTTGTCGCCGCTCGCCGTCACCAGGGCGGCACCGGCGGCCAGTGTTGACTGCGCATCCGGTTCGTCGGGGATGGCCGGGTGCGGCATCAGCAACCCCGATCCCACATCGCAGACCACCGGCACGGCCAGCGCCGAGAGCCGTCCCACCTCGACCGCGGAGGTGAAACCGCGCACGACGAAATTCGACGGGTGGACCTTCAGCACGAAACCGGTGTCCGGGCCTACTGCGGCTGCGTAGTCCTCGTAGGCGACCCGGTTCGTCGTACCGACCTCGCGAAGTCGAGACCCGGTAGACACCAAGAGGTCCGGGATCCGGAACCCGTCACCGATCTCGACCAGTTCGCCGCGGGCGACGACGATCTCCTTGCCCTGTGCCAGAGCGGTGGCGGCCAGCACGAGGGCTGCGGCACCGTTGTTGACGATCAGTGCGGCCTGCGCCGCTGCAACGGCGGCGCAGAGCGCGTCGACCGCGCCCCTTCCCCGTCGCCCGCGACGCCCGGTGTCGAGATCCAGCTCCACGTCAGTGGTGCCGCTGGCCGCAATCAGCGCTGCGACGGCCGCCGTCGACAGCGGGGCACGACCAAGGTTTGTGTGCACCAGGACACCGGTGGCGTTGACGACCGGGCGCAGTGTGGCCGCCGTCGGCGGTAGGGCACGAACGGTTTCCTCGACCACGTTTCCGGGGGCGAGAGTCCCTGTCCGGACCAGTTCCTGGACTCCGGCAATGACTCGTTTGACCAGCGGGCGACCCAGCCGTGAACAGGCGTCGGCCAGTCGGGGATCGGCCAGCACGTCGTCGGTGCGCGGCACCTGCCTGCGGGGGTCGTCGCCACCCATTGCGCCAACTCTACGTCGATCTACAGTCGCAGAGTGACCCGAACAGTCCTTGCGCACGCGGACTCGACCCGGACGTCGTACCGGTTGACCAGCTATGCACACGGCGGCGGCTGCGCGTGCAAGATCCCACCCGGAGAACTCGAGTCGATGGTCGCCGGGCTCGGGCGCCCGGCCCTGACCGGTTCGGGCATCGGCGAGCTGATCGTGGGCCTGGAGACTGGCGACGACGCTGCCGTCGTACGGATCGCCAACGGTCAAGCCGTCATCGCCACCGCCGATTTCTTCACGCCGGTCGTTGACGATGCCTACGACTGGGGCCGGATCGCCGCGGCCAACGCGTTGTCCGACGTCTACGCCATGGGCGGCACCCCGATCGTGGCGGTCAACCTGCTTGGCTGGCCGCGCGATGTGCTTCCGATGGAGCTCGCCGCGGAGACTCTGCGGGGTGGGCTGGACGTCGCCCGGCTCGCCGGCTGCCACGTCGGCGGGGGGCACAGCGTGGACGATCCAGAGCCCAAGTACGGCATGGCGGTCACCGGGATCGGCGATCCGGAAAAGCTCATTCGCAACGATGCCGCCCACGTCGGCCTGCCGCTCTCGCTGAGCAAGCCGCTGGGCGTCGGCGTCCTGAACAATCGGCACAAGGTGACCGGTGAGGTGTTCGACAACGCCGTCGCAACGATGACCGAACTCAACCGGGACGCCTCCTGCGCCGCCTTGGCCGCTGGCATCCGCGCGGGCACGGATGTCACCGGCTTCGGGCTGCTGGGTCATCTGTTCAAGCTTGCCCGGGCCAGCGGGGTCACTGCGATCCTCGAATCCGGCGCCGTACCCCTGCTCGACGGTGCGCGCGAAGCCGTCCGCGACGGGTACGTATCCGGCGGTACCCATCGCAACCTGGAGTGGGTCGGCGCGGCAGCCGACCTGTCCACCGTGGACGAGCAAACGGCTTTGCTGCTCGCCGATGCGCAAACCTCCGGCGGGCTGCTCCTGGTCGGCGAGATTCCCGGCGCGACGGTGATCGGGGAGATCGTCGTGGCGCAGGAACACGCCATAGTCGTGCGCTGACGGGCAAGACCCCGTCCCTCTGCCGGCCTTGCCTACCTGGTGCCGCGACGCACCGTCGGTCATCTCGGCGTGTCGGCCCACCAGCTAGGCAAAGCAGTGATCGCCACTCATCGCGCTAGCGTGAGGGCCATGCTTGCCGCCTACGTCTCCAAGCCCGCCCCGGACGACCCGCTGTCCGCCCTCGAGGTGGGAGATCGGCCCGAGCCCGAGGCCACCGACGGGTGGACCACTGTGACCGTGAAGGCCGCTTCGCTCAACCACCATGATGTCTTCTCACTGCGCGGTGTCGGCCTGCCCGAGGACCGGATGCCGATGATTCTGGGCTGTGATGCCGCCGGGACCGACGAGCACGGCAACGACGTCGTCGTGCACGCGGTGATCAGCGACCCGTCCTGGCAGGGCGATGAGACTTTGGACCCGAAACGTTCGCTGCTGTCCGAGCGATATCAGGGGACGCTGGCTGAGAAGGTGCTGGTGCCGACCCGCAACGTGGTCCCGAAGCCGGCCGAGCTGTCCTTCCCCGAGGCGGCGTGCCTCGCGACAGCGTGGCTGACCGCCTACCGCATGCTGTTCACCAAGTCCGGCGTTCGACCGGGTGACACGGTCCTGGTGCAGGGCGCGAGCGGCGGCGTCGCGACCGCCTTGATCTCCCTGGCCAGGGCCGCCGGGATCCGAGTATGGGCGACCGGCCGTACCGAGGAAAAGCGGGCACTGGCAACCGAACTCGGCGCGCACGCGACCTTCGAGTCCGGCGCCCGGTTGCCCGAACGGGTCAACGCGGTCTTCGAGACCGTCGGCGAGGCAACCTGGTCGCACAGCCTGAAGTCGCTGAAACCCGGCGGCCGCGTCGTCGTGTCGGGGTCGACAAGTGGTGCTGCTCCGTCGGCTGACCTGCAGCGGGTGTTCTTCCTGCAGCTGTCGGTGATCGGCTCGACGATGGGAACTCGCGACGAGCTCGTCCGGCTGATCCAGTTCTGCCAGACCAGCGGGGTACGGCCGCGCATCGATGTCGAGCTGCCGCTGTCCGACGCCCACGAGGGGTTCGGCCGGATGATCGACGGACATACCGCCGGCAAGATCGTCTTCATCCTCGACTGAGCGCGCCTCGGCAGCACACCACGAGCTCGACCACATTGTCGATCGACTCAGGGGCACCCTGACACGTACCTAACGTTGCAGGGTGCGGCTGCTCAACGGCCTCGCCTTCGCCGCAATGGGCCTGGTGCCCTTACTGGTCTTGGCTGCCGCACTCACCGAGGTGACTCTGCCGGTGTCGCGGATCGCCCCCGCACTTCTGGCCTGGATCGCTACCGGGCTGCCGTTCTTGGGTATTAGCCTGGCGATCGGCTACCGGCTCTCCTCGAAGGCGGCCCTCGGGCTCGCCAACGTGCTGCTGTTACCGATGGCCTCTGCTGGCGGCCTGTTCCTGCCGCCGGAACTGTTCCCCCGCTGGCTGGCGATAGCGTCGAGTTCCTGCCCAGTCGGGCCGGGCGGGACCCCGTTGGTGGGCACATTCACCGGCGAAGAGAACCCGCTGCTGGCCATCGTTGTGCTGCTCACCTGGACGGTGTTTGCGGTCGGGCTAGCAGTGCTGGCCTTCCGTCGCGACGAGGGCCAGCGGTTCCACTGATTCTCGGGTCAGACGTCGGCCGCGCGGTGCAGAGCATCTGGTTAGGTGTCCGCAACGCGGCACCGATCCAAGGAGGGCCATGACCTGCTCGATCATCGCGTCCTCGCGGCGGAGGACCGCCATCCGGGCGCCGGGCCGCTGATGTTCGAGTTACAGGGCTCGGCGGCCGTCGTCACCGGGGCCGCGCGCGGAATCGGGCTGGCAATCTGCGAAGCCCTTGCCCGGCAGGGGAGTCGGCTCACTTTGTTGGACGCAGATGAAGACGCCGTACGAGCGGCCGCCAAGCAGCTGGGCCCCGAGCACCGCGCCGTCTGCCTAGACGTAACCGATCATGACGCGCTCTCCGGAGCCATCCTGGCGGCCTTGGGCGACATCGAAGGCCCCGCGCCGGGGATTCTGGTGAACAACGCTGCCGTCGTCACAACGCAGGCTTTCGACGAACTAACCCTCGTGGAGTGGCAAAAGACCCTCGACATCAACCTCACCGCAGCGATGATCGCGACCCGCAGCGCCGCAGCCGCGTTGCGTCCGCCCGGTGGCGGGCGGGTGATCAATATCGCCTCGATCGCCGCGCGGCTCGGCGGCGGCCTGGTCGGGTCGAGTGCCTATGCGACCTCCAAGGGCGGACTGATCGCGCTCACCCGCGCTTGCGCACGCGAGCTCGCCCCACGAGGCATCACGGTGAACGCCGTTGCGCCGGGGCCGATCGAGACCCGGGTTCTCGACGGACTCTCCGTGGAGCACAGGGCGCGACTGGTCAATGGCGTCCCGTTGGGTCGACTTGGCGGACCAGACGACGTGGCAGCCGCGGTCTGTTTCCTCGCTTCCGCAGAGGCCGGGTGGATCACCGGTCAGACGCTCGACGTCAACGGCGGGATGTTTATGAACTGAGCGTCGCAACCCGTGTCGTGCGTCGCAACCCGTGTCGTCAACGACGCGCCAGAGTGCGGTTGCGGTCCACTACGCCTAGCCATGCTGCGCCCCGGCGGCGATTGACCCCGACCGGCCGAGTCGATCACACTGCTACCAGCGAACGGGAGGGTCGGCATGGATGTGCGCACGTACGCCAAGGTCGTCGGAGTGGTCATCGTGCTGATCGGCGTCGGGGGTCTGATACTGGGTGAACAGTCGTTGTTGGGCGTCCTCAATATCGACATCGCCGAGGACATCGTGCACCTGGTCACTGGCGGGCTGATGGCCGCGGTGGGCTTCCG
>JALZIL010000234.1 GCA_030860305.1 Actinomycetota bacterium | reverse complement strand
CGCTGTTCCCCCGGTCAGCCGCGGGGGGATGCAGTCGAGTGACCCTCAGCGAGCCCAGGGACATGCCGCGGTCCGGGCGGGACGCCCGCCCATGCCGCGGTGGGGCCGGAGGCGGGGGCAATGCCCTGGGCAGCGGTGGGCTTTGAGGTTGACCTCGGTGTCTACTCGCCGCTGTCCATCGCGGCGATGCCGCCAGTATCGCTGGTTAATTTGATTGGGCCATGCACCCCTTGGACTGGTAGCGGCGCTCGCCTGACTACGTTGCGGGCGACGCCACCCGGCTCTTCGACGACGTGCCCAAGTCCTACCAGCTCGACCTCGTCCCCAGCACCGCGTTCAGCAATGCAACCGTCGGGCTGCAGTACCGCCGGCACCGCTGACCCAGCCGCATGAGCGACCGCCGGAAGCTAACGCCGCCCCAGACCACACTGTGGCCGTCGCCGCCTCGCCTGAGCTTGTCGATCTCCTCTGCCGTCACACCAGCGGCGATTGTGCTGTTGGCCAACTCGGCCGTCTTCAGAGTCCGGGAGAAGACGACTTGCGCCCAGCGTTCATGATGCCGGAGAACGGGTGGTCGGCCGTCGGCAAGGCCCCGGCCATGACCTGGTAGGCGGTGCGGCCCATGATGTGCGCGTACGCGCTCTGGTAGACGTCGAGTTGCTGCTCCAGGTCCGCCGCCCACAAACTGGCGCCGGACACCTTCGAGACCGAACGGACCCGTCTGCTCTACGGCGCCCGGCTGCGCCGGACCGGACAGAGGGTCGCCGCCCGGGACCAGCTGCGGCACTGACGGGATGCCTTCGCCGCATCGGATCTCAATCACTGGGCGCAACGGGCTGACCACGAGCTGCGCGCCACCGGTGAAACTGCCCGCCCCCGCCGC
The DNA here is from genome assembly GCA_030860305.1 of Actinomycetota bacterium. The sequence goes on along the minus strand of JALZIL010000234.1, from coordinate 4,132 downwards.
CCGTTGGCCGAGCAACCGCTGAGCTCGCAGGAGACGCGGGCTGCCCGCTCGTGGCTCGCGGGATGTTCAATCGGGAGGTCGCCGCAACGCTGTTCCTCAGCCCTAAGACCGTCGAGCACGCTGTCCAGCGTCTACCGAAAGCGGGGCTTCCGGTCGCGAACCCAGCTTGCCCTAGCCTCCGTCGCAGCAGGAGGCGCCGGCCAGGCAGACGGCTAGAGCAGCCGCTGCTCTTGTGCTGACGGAAGGAGTCTGAACGTACGACCTGCCGCTGCCCGACCAGTACCGGCGCCAGGTTCGCGCAACACACAAGATTCGGGCGACGCTGTCGGCAGGCCTAACCCGAGCGAGCGCGACAACCGGTGAGCTACCAGGCCCCCCCAGGAACTCCTCGGCGCTGTCAGCACCACGGTGTAGGTCAATACGACGTTGCCGTGCGCAGCACGAAGTCAGCGGCTCACCGGGCCTAGTCGGGGGTGTGGTTGGCCGCCCAGATGGGTAGGCACCCGTACCCGGCTTGAAAGTGTGCGCGGCATGCTCTCTGTCCGAGTGTGGGGTGACCAGGGTGGCATCCATCCGGCGACGACGTCCTGCCCGAACACCGTGGAAGCTCGTTCAGTCAGTGACCTGCGCGGGCCGGTCCGAGTGGTCCAGCGCCCCGAGCTGTTCCATAAACGCCATCATGTCGAAGCTCTCCCAGATCTCCTGGACCAGACCGTTCTGCAGCCGGTAGAGCGAGATGCCCCACACGTCGAGATGCCTGCCGGAGGCCGGCAGACTCATGCTCGGTCCAACCAAATCGCCCGAATGCGTGCCGGTCATCCGCCACCGCACAGCCGCCCTGTCGCCCTCGGTAACGATGTCCTCCATCGTGTACTGAAGGTCCGGAAACGCAGCGGCGAGCGCCTCATCCCGGAGCCGATCGCCCTCGCGTCCCGTGGCTTGACCGTTGCGCACCAGATCGGCAGCGACGCACTCACCGACCGCGTCGTGGTCACCGCGATTGATCAGGGCGAAGGCACGACGGATGAGGTCCTTGTTGCTCTCCGTGGACATGTTCAGCTCCTCCGATCGGTGCGGCCTCGGGTCATGATTGCGCCTGGCGCTGACAGAACGCGATCACGAAGGTGCGTCGCATTGCCGGACTCGGCACCGGCCAAGCCGGCAGGCCAGCGATCCATGGGGTGACGAGATCACAATTCACGACAGGCCGTAGAGGTCGAACTCGGCCGCGGCCTGCGGCCCCTTTCAGCGACCGGCACTGGGCTGCCAGTCCACGTCAGCAACGTCGGCGGTGTCCACGACGACGTGACGCTCGCTGCCGTCCCGGCGCATGACCTGCGCGTCGGCGGGGCCGTGGTCTCCGCCGGCCCACATGATCCACTGACCGTCCGGTGACCAGGTGAGGACGAATCCTTCGACGCATCCTTCGGTGAGCCTGATCAATGCGGTGGCCATCGGGTCGCTGCGGTAGATGCAGCCACCGTCCAGGTCGGCCTGAAAGGCGATCTCCGTCCCGTCGGGCGAGAACTTAGCGCCGGAGCCGAAGTCGCCGGTCGATTCACGCAGCAGCCGGAGGTTCGTGCCGTCGGGATTGGCCGCCCACAAGCCGCCGCCTCCACCATCGTCGACGGCTAAGAGCAAGGTGGCTCCGTCCGGCGACCAGTCGTGCAGCCCGACGTACGGAATCTCGGGGCCGCTGCTGAGAACTATCTCGCCACCCGAACCATCAGGGGCCATCGTTCGAACGGCGAACGGCCCGGCGTCCGGTGACTCGACGTTGAAGGTGGTGTAGGCGATCCGATGGCCGTTGGGGGACCAGACGAGCTGGTCCTCTCCTGTTTCGGTGTCGGTCAGCTGACGCAGCCCTGTCCCGTCGGCGGATATCGTGAAGATGTCCGGCTGGGCCGCGGTGCCGCCGACAAATGCCACCGAGCGACCGTCCGGGGACCAGGTCGGATGGCTGTCGGGCCCTTCGGTGTCGACCAGGGACCGACGGTCGGTGCCATCCGGCTTCATCAAATAGATGGCGTACGTGCCGTCCGGCTTCCGCTGCGAGTAGACGATGAGTCCCTCCGGCAACTCGGAAAGCGTCGGGGACGACTCGTCCGTCGTGGCGGGAATCGATGTAGCCGCCGTCCCGGACGCTTCGGCTCCGGACGCTCCGGTCGGGTCCTGGCTCGAGCACGCGCTGGCCAGTACCAGCAGCGCCACAGGAAGTGCCAGGTGCCTGATCGGGTGACTCATGATCTCTCCTTGTCGACGAGCCTCACCCACTAGACGCCTAGGTCGACGTGCCGGGCCCCCTATGGGGTCGCGAGAAATCGAATGTCGGCCAATAACTGCTCCGCCGCCTGCTCGAGGACAGCGAACTCCGACTCCGGGGCGCGGTAGAACACGACCAGCTGGTTGCCCGGCGGACCGAGAATCCGAATCCGGGCGAGTTGGGCAACCTCGATGTCAACCTGCTCACCACCTAGTGCGCGGGCGAGAATGACGCACTGCTGGCCGCTGCACTCAGCTGGTGCCTGCTCCAACGGCCGTACGACACGAACGTCGATCTGTTCGCCCTGCACTCCCCTCATGCCCGCCTCTGTCGGACTCGACGTCGTCAGCCGTGGGTGCTGGGCGAGCCACGTGAGCAGGTCCTCCGGAACCGGCTGTTGCGTCTCGGCGCTCGTGGCCGCCGGATCCACGACGCTGTCCCAGATCTGGAAATGCAGGATGTACTGGCGGAAGGTCAATGCAATCCAGCCCGGCTGCGCAACGAGCACCGACCAGTCGTCCGTCCGTGTCTCGATCGAGAAGAGGTACGACGCGAGCTCGGCGTCGTAAATGCCCGGTTCGAGTTGCCCGTCCAGTAAGGCTCGGGCCGTCGGCTGAGGCGGGAGATCCACAGGTGCCACGGCCTGCCCATCTCCCCGGACCAGGTAGTCACTCAGTGTGCGGACTCCGCCCCACCCGGCCAGGGCAACCGACACGCAGACGATCATCACCGCCAAGCGACGTCGAACCAGGCGAGGCCTGGCACGGCGCCGGATCGAGCTGATGTCGGGAAACCCCGCAGGGCGACCCGCCGCCTCCTCCAACAGATCCCGCAGGTCAGGCATCAAGACCCATCTCCACGTCTGATCCGAGTAGCTCACGGAGGCCGGTGAGGGCACGGGCGGTGAGCTTCTTCACCGTTCCCGGGCTGCAGTTCATCAGCTCAGCGGTCTGGTCGACGGACAGATCTTCGAGGAACCGCAGGACCACCGCTGCGCGTTGGCGCTCGGTGAGCTGGCCGAGGGCGTCCCGCGTGTCCATTCGTTGCACGGAATCGTGGTCTGTGCCCCGGCCGTAGTCGGGCTGAAATGCCCTCTCGCGTACGAACCGCTCAATGCGCCGGCGGCGGAAATGGGAGTTGGCCAAGTTGAACGCCACACGCTTGACCCACAAATCAGGGCGTGCCATGCGCGACACGCGTCGCCAGTGCACCCACGCACGCGCCAGCGTCTCTTGCGTCAGGTCGCGAGCTGTCTCGACATCGCCGCAATACAGCGTGAGCATGCGAATCAGGCTCGCGTTCTGCTGGAAGCAGAAGGATTCGAAATCCAGAGAATCCGCCACGCCGCGACCCTCCTAGCCGTCCCTATTACAACGCACGACGAGAGCCGCGGGTACCCCTCCTGTACACGTCTTCACTCCGAGCCCCGGGAGGCACCTCGAGGCTCCAGCAGGGGGGCGTGACGTACCGGATCCGGGTGTTGCCACAGGCCGTCCTCATGGGTGCACAGCGAGACGTCGATGACACCGCGGGTCAGTAGCTGCTAACGATCGCGGCAGGCCAACGGGTCGGCGGCGGCACAGCGCAACAGTCCGACGTGCGTGGTCGCCGAAACCGGCTTCGACTCGCTCAACTCCAGCTGCGCTCAAGGTCCAGGACTCTGTGGTTGCCTTCTCACGGACGTCCTGCGGACCGGCGAAGACGAATTCATGACCTGCCCTGCGCTTTTGCGTGTTCGTGCAGTTGACCCAGAACTACGCATGCCTGGTTGGGAGTAGTTGACAATTGACGGAACAGACGTCTGACCTGCGCAAACGTTGTTGAACGATGCTGGCTGGTGCTGATGGCTTACGGACGTGTTGCGGACTG
>JALZIL010000224.1 GCA_030860305.1 Actinomycetota bacterium | reverse complement strand
AGACCACCTCTCGGGGGCTGGCAGAGCGACGCTATTCACAACGTGCAGTATTCGCCGGCAAAGCGCGTTGCACCTGGGAGGCCGAATCCTTCGAACGCCGGCCGGACGGTCAGCGTGCACGGTCGTGTAGCCACGGGACGTGAGAGTGGCGATCGAGGTGGAGCGTGGAGAGCGGCACGTCCGCACGTCGCGCCGGAGTAGCAACCCGCGGCATGCTCGGGCGTCCGCCAGGCGCGGGAAGCAAGCATGAGAGGCACGAGGATTATCTGATGAGTTGCTCTTCGGCATGTTGGCGACCGTTGAGAGCCGTCGACTCCTAGACGCCACAAGGGTTTGAGTGGGGATAGGGATTGACGGTGGTTGGCACTTGACGGTGGTTTCTTGGTCGTAACTTGGTCGTACGAGACATCTGGCACGCTGATGGCGCGAACGGCATGGCGATGTGCCCGGAACGGCAAGCGCGATGTGCCCGCGCGCTCGCCGGCCGACGCCCTGTGCCCGAGTCACCAACATGACGTCTTTGGTCGTCGGCTCGGACCCCGCCTGTTGGCCGATGTCTACCGGCAAGCAGCCGCCCGCTCTTCACGTCATGCGGGCCACGACGAGTCCGGAACGGAATGGCACCGCGACCGGCTAGGGCTGTCTCACGCAACGGCCGCCTCGATCTTCTTGTCCTTGGCCGCCTGCGCGGCGTCCAGGATCGCGACCCGCGGCCTACTCCCGCGCCGCTTCGCCTACTGAGGCACGTCGACCTCGATCGCACGGGGCCATGATGATCTCGAAATCAGCCAACGAGCCTCGCACTATCACCGATTGAACTCCGTTCAACCTGCTTCCGTACATCTTCGCTGCGGTGCTGTTTGTGGGACTGGCTTGGTACTTGTTCGTGCGGGTTACCGCTCCGGAGCGCACCCGTAGGGTCGGGACATACGAGGAGGAGCCGGTGCCCTCCCGGGACGTGGACCATCCGGACCCGAAGGTCGACGTGGACCGTTCGGGGCCGAGGACCTAGAGCCGCTCAGCCGCGGGGCAGCTGCATCGCCAGGCGGCTGGTGACCACGCCGGTGTTCAGACCGATCGTGCGCAACCCGCCGAAGAACCTGGCGTGCTCGATCTTGCAGCAGCGGTCCATGACGACGGACAGTCCCGCTCGCCGGGCCAGCCCAGCCGCTTCCTCGTTGATCACGCCAAGCTGCATCCACAGCACCTTGGCGGCGATCTCGATCGCCTGCCGGGCCAACTCCACCGCCTCGTGCGAGGGGCGGAACACGTCCACTATTTCGATCGGGCGGGAGTGCTGCGCTGCTGCCTCGAGCAGGTCGGCGTACACCGGCCGTCCGAGCATCTCCCGCTTCCCCGCGTGCACCGGGTTGACCGGGACGATGTCGTAGCCGTTCGCGTCCAGGTAGACCGCGGCGAACGAACTCGGGTTGTAGTAGTTCGAACTCAGCCCGACCATCGCGATCGTCCGGTATGACGTGAGGATGTGGTAGCGCTCCCCGGATGTCTCTCCGAGGTCGTTGCGCTCTCCGACTGCGCTCATGACTGATATGGCGCGCCGAACGCCTTGGCCAGCACGGAGTGACCCTTGCCGTCGTGCGTCGGCCGCACCAACTCGCGTTGCGAGGCGGCCAGCGCCTGCTCCAGGTCCCACACGATGTCCTCCACGTCCTCGATGCCGATGGATACCCGCACCATCTCCGGCCCGATCCGCGCCGCCCGGAGATCCTCGTCGGTGAGCTGTTGGTGGGTCGTCGAGGCGGGATGGATCACCAGTGACTTCGCATCGCCGACGTTGGCCAGGTGGCTGAACAACTGCACCGACTCGATGAACCGGCGGCCAGCCTCGCGCCCGCCCTTGATGCCGAAGGTGAAGATCGAACCCGCCCCCTTCGGCAGGTACTTCAACGCCAGATCATGGTAGCGATTGCCGGGCACCCCCGGATAGTTGACGTAGTCCACGGCAGGATGCTGATCGAGGAACGCGGCGACCTTGACTGCGTTCTTGACGTGCCGATCCATCCGCACGGGCAAGGTCTCCAAGCCGATCAGCATCAGCCAGGCGGTGAACGGCGCCATCGTCGCCCCGTAGTCGCGAAGCATCTCCGCACGGCACTTCAGCAGCCAGCCGAAGTCCCCGAAGTACTCGAAGAAGCGCAGGTCGTGGTAGCCCTTGGACGGCTCGGTCATGCCCGGAAATTTGCCGTTGTCCCAGGGAAACCGGCCGCTGTCGACGATGACCCCGCCGATCGCCGTACCGTGCCCGCAGATGAACTTCGTCGCCGAGTGCACGACGATGTCCGCGCCCCAATCCAGCGGCCGGCATAGGTAGGGCGAAGCGAAGGTGTTGTCGATGATCAGCGGGACGCCCACCTCGTGGGCGAGTGCCGCCAGCGCCTCGATGTCGACGACGTCGATCGTCGGGTTTCCTATGACTTCGGCGTAGAACGCTCTCGTCTTGTCGGTGACGGCGGCACGCCACTGGTCGAGGTCGTCCCCGTCGACGAACTGGGCGTTGATGCCGACCTTGCGAAAGCTGACGTCGAACTGCTGGAACGTCCCGCCGTACAGGCTGCGGGAGGCGACGAATTCGTCCCCGGCCCCCATCAGGGTGAACAGCGCGAGGTGCTGCGCGGACTGTCCGGACGCCGTGGCTACGGCCCCGATGCCGTTCTCCAGCGCGGCGATCCGTTCCTCGAACACCGCCACCGTCGGGTTCATGATCCGCGAGTAGATGTTGCCGAAACGCTGCAGGGCGAACAGATTCGCCGCGTGGTCGGTGTCTTCGAAGACGTAGGCGCCGGTCTGGTAGATGGGTACCGCTCGACTGCCAGTGACCGGGTCGGGCCGCTGTCCGGCGTGAACCGCGAGGGTCTCCAAACCGAACTGTCGGTCGCCGGACATCCACGCAGCCTAACCGAGGAACCTCCCGCCATGTCGGTAAACCGACGGGGACTGCTACCACTGCGGGTGCGCTCGGCCTCGGTCGGAGCGCTCGCCGCCCGGTAGGCGTTCCGTTGTGGCCCGGCTGGTGTGGTCAGATGGGGCGAGCACATCATGCTCACGGCGGACGAAGGCCCGGTGGAGGTCAGCCCGCGGCCCTCCGGGCCGGGGTCCTGGGACCGAGATCCCACCCGCGGCGTGGT
>JALZIL010000223.1 GCA_030860305.1 Actinomycetota bacterium | reverse complement strand
AAGCCGGCTCTGTCGAGGGCCCTTCGCAAGTCGCCGCTGGTGTTGTTCGGATCCCGGAGCCTGCCTAAGGGGCTCTGGAAGACCAGCTCCGGGTCAACAACTGGCGCCTGATTTCACAGAGGGATCGCCTAACGGGCAATGCGGGCGGGGCCACGGAAGCTTGAGTGAGTGCCAGGTTCGCCGGTGGCTTGCGAGCTCTTACAGCCGCTCACGCTGTCGCGATCAGTCCCGCCAGGATATGTGGACACCGTCAGAGGCGAGCACGGCCAGGTCCCCGGCATAGTTGCTGGGCCAAGTCCTCCTCGACGGTGCCCTCGACGCCAGTGCGGAGGTGGTCTTCGAAGATCTCCCTAGTCTAGCGCGTCGCCCGAGACCCCCTGTGCCATCCGGCCATGGCCCGGCACTTCTCGGCCGTCTGGCGGCAGGCCTGGGCGCAAGCCCGCATGGCGTCGTCGTCGTAGCTGTCGCACTCGTTGGCGCACTGCTCGCACAGCTCCGCGCACAGCCGGCAGAGGGCCTTGTACTGCTCGCTGCCCCGGGCCATCAGCGGGATGCACGCCAGGCACAGGGTGGCGCAGTCGAGGCACAGCTGGATACACCGGGCCATGGCCTGGTCGCCGGCCTGGGCGCACTGCTTGGCGCAGGCTCCACAGGCTGCGGCGCACTCGGCACAGCTTCGGATGCAGTCGAGCAGGCGCTCGTCGAGTAGCCCCGAGGGTGTCGTCGCCTCAGTGGTCATGAACTTGTCCCTTCGTCTGGGCTAGCCCGGCCGGGCAGCGTCCCGACGGACGGTAGGCCTTCTAGTAGCTGGAACCTCAAGAGCCGATCTGGCGGTCTCGGCCGGCATTGGCGACCGCTACACTTGTTTCCAGCCGAGTGGAAGGTAGGAAGCATGCGCATCGGGGAGCTGGCGGATCGGGTGGGGATCAACACCAAGACCATCCGCTACTACGAGTTGATCGGTCTTTTGCCTGAGCCGCAGCGCACAGGTTCGGGGTATCGGGACTACGCCGACGACGACGAGGCCCGGCTCGTCTTCATCAAGACCGCCCAGCACCTGGGGTTGAGCCTGGATGAGATCCGCGAGGTCCTCCAGCTTCGGGAGGCCGGCACAGCCCCGTGTGAGCACGTCCGTTCGGTCCTCCGGGAGCAGGTTAAGGAGATCACCAAGCGGATCGCCGAGTTGCGCCGGCTACGAGACGAGCTTCGCCAGCTAGACGCCGTCATCGACGGTCTTCCGGAGGTCGAAGGCGGCGTCTGCCGGATCATCGATCATGTTCGGACCACTGCCCAGCAGGTAGCCGCTGGATCCGCCCGAGCCGGCATCAGCCCCCGACGATGACTGACTTCTCCAGGGCTTGACCTTCCACTCGACTGGAAGGTCTACGGTCGGTACCAAAGCCAAACCGACCAACGGAGGAAGCCGTGGCGTCCAAGACCTTCACCGTCGAGCAGATCCACTGCGATGCCTGCGAGTCGGCGATCCGCAAGTCCTTGTCTCGCCTTGACGGGGTTCGCCGGGTCGATCCCGACGCCGCCACGAACCAGGTGACGGTGACCTACGACGAGGGCCAGGTCGACCCCGACACCCTCGCCACCCGCCTCGGCGACGCCGGCTACCCCGTCGTCGCCTGACCGCCGGCCGGCTCTAGCTGCGGCCACGAGGAGAACACCCGTGACTCAGACGACCATCCGAACCGGCGACGAACTGTGGGCCGAGGGACCGAGCAGCCTGGCCGGCCACGCCCGCATTCGGGCCCGCATCTCTGGCCTGCACTGCTCGCTGTGCACCGGGACGATCGAGAAGGCCCTCAGCCGCCAGTCCGGGGTGGACAAGGTCGCTGTCAGCCTCACCCATGAGCAGGCGCTGGTCGACTTCGACCCCCAAATCATCGGCCCCGAGCAGATCCTGTTGACGCTGCGCGACATCGGCTACGACCTGTATGACCCGCGCAAGCTCCGGCCCTTCGAGGAGGAGGAGGCGGCCCTCGTCCGGGAGGGTAAACGCCTTCTGATCGCCGTGGCTGCCAGCTTGCTGGCCATCGGCCTGATCACCGATGTCACCGGGTGGCTCTCGGTGTTGGTGCCGGCGTCGGTGGTCGTGGTGATGGTGCCGATCTCCTACGCCATCTTGCGGCCGCACGGCCAGCGCACGGCGGTCCTCGGCGCCTTGGCCATCGTGGTTCCGGCCGTGATCGCTTTGGTGTTGCGGGCCCTCGGCATCGGCACTGGCGCCGGCCCCTGGGTGACAGGAGCGCTGGCGGTCGCCGTCGTCTTCGCCGTCGCCCCGCACATCTTGCGGATGGCCTGGCAGTCGGCCCGCCGCGGCATCCTCAACCAGCACGTCCTGCTCGAAGTCGGCGCTTTCGCCGGCATCGTCGGCGGAGTGGTCGGGCTAGCGACGAGCCTGCCGGACTACCCGACGGCGCCGTTTTTCGCCGTAACAGTGCTGGTGGTGAACTACCACATCTTCAGCGAATGGCTCTCGCTGCTGGTCAAGACCCGCTCGAGCCAGGCCGTGCGCAGGCTGCTCGACCTGCAGCCGGACACCGCCCGTGTGGTGCGGCGCGACGACGACGGGCGCACCACCGAGCTCGACGTGCCGATCGGCCAGGTGTCAGTCGGCGACAGCGTCCGAGTCCGCCCGGGGGAGCAAATCCCGGTCGACGGCCAGGTTGTCTCCGGGCACTCGGCGGTTGACCTCTCGTTGGTCACCGGGGAGCCCATTCCGATCGAGCGCAGCGCAGGCGACGAGGTGATCGGCGGGTCAATCAACGGGGTCGGCACGCTGTTGGTCCAGGTGACCCGGGTGGGCGAGGAGAGCTTCCTTGCCCAGATCGTCCGCCACGTCGAAGACGCCCGGGCGCTCAAGCCCGGGATCTTGCACCTCGTCGACCGGATTCTGCGGGTCTACACCCCGACGGTGCTCATCGTCGCCGCCGTGGCCTTCACCGCCTGGCTCGTCGGCACCGCCCTCTTAGCTGACGAGCCCGACGTGCGCCGTGCCGTCTTCGCCGGCATCGGCGTTCTGGTCATGGGTTATCCGTGCGCCGTCGGTATCGCCGCTCCGCTGGCCATTGTGCGTGGGGCGGGGGACGCCGCTGACCTTGGGATCATCATGCGCACCGGCGAGGCCTTCCAGACCTTCGGCAAGGTCACCCACGTCATGCTCGACAAGACCGGCACCCTCACCGAGGGAAGCCCTGGCGTCCGCGACGTCGAGGCCCTTGGCGATGAGAACGAGTTGCTCAGTCTTGCTGCCGCCGCCGAGCAGCCCTCTGAGCACCCCCTCGCTCGGGCCATCGTCGAAGCGGCTCGGGTTCGGCGCTTGGAGGTCCCTGACGCTGAGCAGTTCGAGTCGGTGACCGGCTTCGGCGTGACCGCCACCGTGGCCGGCCAGCAGGTCCTCGTTGGCCGGTCCAGCCTGTTGGAGGACCACTCGGTCGACCTCAGCGGGCTCGCTTCGGCTATCGATCGCCTGGAGTCTGCTGGACGGACCGTCGTCGTCGTCTCCAGGAACGGCGTTGCCGTCGGTGCCATCGGGCTGGGCGACGAGGTCCGCCACGACGCTGCCGAGGCCGTCGCCCAGATGAAGCGAGAGGGGCTCGTGCCGGTGATGGTCACCGGCGACAACGCTCGAGCTGCTCGAGTCGTCGCTCGGCGCCTGGGAATCGAGGAGGTTCACGCCGGCGTGCTTCCCGACGGCAAAGCGCAACTCATCCGGGACCTGCAACACGGCGGAGCCAAGGTCGCCATGGTCGGGGACGGCATCAACGACGCCCCCGCCCTCATGCAGGCCGACGTGGGCATCGCCATGGGCGGAGGCACCGACATCGCCGTGGAGTCGGCCGACATCATCATCGTTCGTGACGACGTCACCGCGGTCATGACCGCCCGGGCCATCAGCCGCAGCTCTTACCGCTGCACGTTGCAAAACGTGGCACTCGCCTTCACCTTCAACGGCATCGGTATCCCCGCTGCCACCACTGGGCTCGTTTACCCGGTGTGGGCCATGGTGGCGATGGCTCTGTCGGTCACCGCGATCTTCATCAACTCCATCGGGGGCCGACCCAATCTGCTGTTCGACGCGATCAGCAGCGTCGGCCGCCGACCTGCCGAGAACACACCGATCGAGCGCCAGCCGAGGCCGGCGCCGTCGTGACTCTAGAGCAGGGGCAAACCCGTCGCGGCAGCTTGTCCACAGAGCCAAATCGAGGCTGAACGCTTTCTAAGCGATCAGGAGCAACGCCGTAGCATCAATCTGCCCTTCCCTGATATGTCCCACAAACAGCCTTCGTCTGGGGGTCACCCTGATATGAGCCCAACCAAGACCGCCCCCCGGCTGCGGGCCTACATCGGCTCAGCGGGGCTGCTAGGGGTGGCCGGTAGCCTGGCCTGCACTGCGGCCATGGTGCTGCCCGTGATCGGCGCCGCCGGTGCCACTGCCAGCATGGCGGAAATGGCCGGTGCCCAGCCCGATGGGCTGCTTGGCGTCCTGATCGAGTACGGGCCGATCATCCTGATCACGTCAATCCTTCTCGTCGCCGCCGGCCTGAGCCTGCGTCGTCCAGCGGCCGTGGTGCCGGCCTTGGCCGCTGGCGCGGTGATGTACTGGGGCATGTACGCCCAACCGAGCTACCCGATGATGTACCTGACCCTGATTATTGGCTTCGGCGGATGGCTCATCACCTACCTGTGGACCCGCCGCAAGAGACCACAGCAGGCCACCTCCTAAGGATCGTGAGCTGCACGAGTCGCTCCCGCTTCAGCCTGCCCTGGAGCCGATCCAGCGGGCACCCTTTCAAGACCTTGTCGACAAGGTCCACATGTGACCTTCAGCGGTAAGTGGCGCGGTTCTCGCACCGCTAAGTGGCGCGGTCAGACGCGCGGGGGCGGCAGTGACTCCTGCTCGTCGGCTGGTGCCCCAGAGCGCTGGATGGCGCGGTAGACCGTCGGCTTATGACACGGAGGCGGTGTCACCGGCCGAGGATGACGTTGACCCCGTGCTGGATCGCTAAACCGTTAGGGTCGTTGCGTGGCTTCGGTCGTGAGCGCCTTCGTCGGTGGTGCCGAGGGACCATGGCGCGTCGAGCGGCTCGACGCGGTGACGGGGCCCGCGCTTCAGGGTGTCGAGCGTGTGCGTGTCGTGGAGGGCCCGGCCGCCACCGGCTCCTTCGACGGGTCGGCGTGGGTGTTGCGGGGCGCAGCCAGCTACGAGCGGTACGTCAGACGCGCCGAGCACGACGACCTCGCCGCCCGGTCGCCCGAGCTGGGGCGTCCGGAGGCGACGCGGGCAGCGTTGATCCCGATCTCGAAGTCATCGGCGTGGTGGGCGCTGCCCCAGGACGCGCGCCGAGAGATCTTCGAGGAGCGGTCGCACCACATCGCGACCGGTCTCGTCTACCTGCCGGCGATCGCCCGCCGCCTGCACCACGGCCGCGACCTCGGCGAGCCCTTCGACTTCCTCACCTGGTTCGAGTACGCCTCGGCCGACGCTGACGCGTTCGAGGACCTCGTCGCACGACTGCGGCGGATCGAGCACTGGAGGTATGTGACCCGCGAGGTCGACATTCGCCTGGTCAGGGTCGACGATTGACCTTCGAGTCGGCGCGCACGGCACTTGCACCTGCGCCGATTGACTGGTGACCAGGGCGTCTTGACGAGGTCAAGCACGGCCTCGTGATCGAGGCGGCCGTGCCTGACGCGTAGGTGCCGGTAGCCGAAGGACCAGCGGGGCGGCGTCCCGCTGGTCCTTCCTCAACCGGCGCCATGCAGGCCCTCGTTAAGCGGAGTGGTCGGCAGACGCTCGGACTTGTCAGAGACCGCCGTCGACTCGGATGAGCTGGCCGGTGATCTGGCGGTTGCTGCGGGAGCTGAGGAAGGCCACGGCCTGGGCGATGTCGTGCGGGTCGGAGAGCCGCCGGGTCGGGGTTCGCGCTGCGACTTCGTCGCGCACCGCCTTGGGGATGAGCTGTTGGGCGCGGTCGGTGAGGGTGAGACCGGGGAGCACGGCGTTGGTCAAGACCTGTGACACCCTAGGCCAGCTGAAAGTCTTACGCGCCCGTCCTGAGGGAGTCCCGGTAGAGGTGTCCTGACGGCACCCGGTGATCATGGCCGGTGAGCAGTTACCGCGCCAAAAAGCGCCGTGAGAACCGTGCGAGTACCGCTGAAGGTCGCAGCGCTCGGCCTCGGTCGGGAGCGTTCGCCGTCCGGTAGGCGTTCCGTTGTGGCACGCACGTTTCGGGTCTGCGCCATGACGGTCGCCGAGAGAAGGTGGGGCAGACCGACGCGCGTCGGGGTGGCCCGGCTGGTGTGGTCAGATGGGGCGAGCACATCATGCTCACGGCGGACGAAGGCCCGGTGGAGGTCAGCCCGCGGCCCTCCGGGCCGGGGTCCTGGGACCGAGATCCCACCCGCGGCGTGGT
>JALZIL010000207.1 GCA_030860305.1 Actinomycetota bacterium | reverse complement strand
CTGCGACGCTGCGGCCGCGCGAGATGCCCTTGCGCGCGTACTCCGAGCGGTCGCGCATGACCTGCTCGGCCGATGCGTAGTACGGCATCTGAGTCATAGTGTTTGTTCCTGCCGCCGCTCGATGATGACGGAGGCGACGGAGGCCACTGCCTCGTCGTCCAGTCGCCGCGTCCCCTCACCGGTGACCACGAAAACCGACGGCATCAGCCCGCGCACCATGTCGGGACCGCCGGTGGCGGAGTCCTCATCGGCGGCGTCGTAGAGCGCCTCGACCACGGCACTGACCACCTCGTCCTGGGCCATTCGCTGGTTCCAGACTTTCTTGAGGCTGCCCTTGGCGAACAGCGACCCGGAACCCACCGCGTGGTAGCCGCGCTCCTCGTACAGTCCGCCGGTGACGTCATAGCCGAAGATCCGACCCGGGAGCGACGCGGACGGGGTTTCCACGGCCTCCTCGTCGGTGGCCGGGTCATGATCGGGCCGTACGTCGACACCGGCGAACAGCGGCACGACCGCGAGCCCTTGCATGGCCGCACCGAGGTTTCCGCGGATCATGGCAGCCAGCCGGTTGGCCTTGCCGTCCAAGGACAGCGTGGTTCCCTCGATCTTCTCGTAGTGCTCCAACTCGACCTGGAACAGCCGGACCAGTTCCCCAGCGATCCCGGCCGTACCGGCGATCCCGACCACGGAGTACTCGTCGGCGGCGAACACCTTGTCGATGTCGCGAGAGGCGATCAGGTTGCCCATCGTGGCGCGCCGGTCACCACCCATGACAACGCCGCCGGGGAAACTCGCCGACACGATCGTGGTCGCATGCGGAGCCAGTCCGGCGCCAGAGCCGGCCGGTAATCCCCTGGCCGGCAGCAAGTGGGCAGCCTCCTGTCCGAGAAAGTCCACGAACGACGACCCGGCCGCGCTGAGGTATCCCGGCGGTAGTCCTGAGGAACCCGCGCCTCGTTCGGCCACGTAACCGCCTTCCGTCCAGCGTGGGCTGCATTGCCGTCCAGCGAGTTCAGGGCACTGGACCTCTGGTGCCAAACCCTACCCGCGGGCCGATGTGGCCCCGGTCGGGAGATCTTAGGCTCCGGCAGCGTGCCGAAGCCGTTCAGTCTCGATCTCGGGGCCGCGGTACGGAAACAGCTCGATGACCCGTGGCGGCTTGAGATCTGGTGGTGGTGCCTGCTCTCGGGCAGGCAGCGCTGGCGCTGCATTGCTATGTGCCTTCAGGTAGACAACCGCGGAGTCGAGGACATCGATGCGGTCCTTGAACTGGCCGAGGCCGCCGTTGCAGTTGAAACACAACAGACCTCGGACCTTGCCTGTCGCGTGATCATGATCCACATGCGCCGCTGGCGCCACGCGACAGATGGCGCACAGGCCGCCCTGCTCGGCGAGCATGGCGTCCGCGTCCGCAGCGGTAATGCCGTACCGCCGCTTCAGGTGATAGGTCCGAGATCCCCCCACTTTCTCTTTACTGAGCTTGCCCCGCACGTTGTGACACGGCTTGCAGTAGGTGTGTAGCCCCGTTACGGAATTAGCACGTGTCCGCGGAAAGTCATCGGCCGGTTTGATCTGAGCGCAGTCGGGGCACCACTTGCTGCCGTCTGCCACCTCGCTTGGTGGCAATCTTCTCGGGGATATGCCTCGGCCGCGGCGGCTCTTCTCGCTCCGTAGTGCCGCGCAGGACTTGCAATAGAACGCCAATCCGTCCACCCGTCGGACATCCGAGTGAAATCTGACGGCCGACTGGACTCGTTCACAGTCCGGACAGCGCTTCTTTAGAGGCATCGACAGCGGCCAGTCGTGCAAGAGACAGTATAACTATACAATATGTCCATTCATTGGCCCCCTTTCTGTACATACTGCCTCACGAACTCCTCGCTGTTCTCCTCGAGCACCTCGTCGATATCGTCCAGAATTGCGTCGATGTCGCCGGACATCTTTTCGTGTCGTTCGCCGGCGGCGGTGTCGACGCTGGCGTCGACTTCGACGTCTTCTTCCTTCGCTCTGCTGCGCTGCTGTTGACCGCCGGTGTCCCGTGTCGCCATCGGTTCTCCTCTCCCTGTTGTGCGCCGTCCCGCCGAGGCGGTCGAGCCTTGCCGGAGTGCTGACAGTACCCGCGACGTCCGACAGGCAACCCGATTTCACGCCGTGTCCGACCGCTTGTCTTGACTCATTCCAGATCTTCTGATGAAGTGAATCGATGCGAGACGAGGCGGCAACCCAGCGGCTGCGTCAGAGCGGACTGCGGGTGACGCGTCCGCGGCTCGCGGTTTTGGCCGTACTCGACGACGCTGCCCGGCGGTCAGAACACATCGTGGTCGCCGACGTGGCTCAGCGCGCGCGGAGGCTGCTCGGCTCGCTGTCGACCCAGGCAACCTATGACTGTCTCGGGGTGTTGACCGGCGCGGGACTAGCCCGTCGGATCGAACTGCCGGGCCACCCGGCGCGGTACGAGGCCCGGGT
>JALZIL010000202.1 GCA_030860305.1 Actinomycetota bacterium | reverse complement strand
CTGAGGTACCCGGCGCCTTACTCACTAAGCTCGCCGGATGCCCCGACGACAGACGATCTTGCCCGCCGCGCTCACGCCGAAGAAGACGCCGCTGGACCTGCAGCTATTCACGAGCGTGCACGATCTGCCGAACAACCCGACCGATCGCTGGCTGACCTGGCTGTCCCAGGCGGCGAACAAGGGCAAGCTCTGGCTGGTCATCGCCGCCATCCTGGGTACGCGCAAGGGACCGACCCGTCGGGCCGCGTTCCGTGGGATGGGCTCGTTGTGGGTGAGCAGCGCGCTGAGCAACGGCCTGATCAAGCCGATCTTCCGTCGCGTGCGACCGGTCGCATATCCCGACAAACCGGTGGCCCGGACCTTGCGTCGCGCCCCGAGAACCTTCTCCTTTCCCAGTGGCCACTCGGCCTCGGCTGCAGCATTCGCCACGGGCGTGGCCCTCGAAGCACCGATCGTTGGCGCTGCGGTCGCGCCGATCGCGCTGGCTGTCGGTTTCTCCCGAATCCGGGTCGGGGTGCACTACCCCGGTGACGTGCTTGCCGGGTTCGGCATCGGCACCAGCCTGGCGCTGGCCTCCCAGCACTGGTGGAAGGTCCGCCCCGCCCGGCCGGCCAAGGTACGCACCACCCAGGTTGCGCCGTCACTGCCCGGCGGTGCCGGCATGGTCATCGCGGTCAACCCCAACTCGGGCGGTGCGGGCGACGACACCGTCGCCCTGATCCGGGCCGCCCTCCCCTCCGCCGAGATCATCGAACTCACCCCGGACAGCTTGCTGGCCGACCTGCTCGA
Organism: Actinomycetota bacterium; assembly: GCA_030860305.1. The sequence continues at coordinate 1,423 of JALZIL010000202.1, read as the reverse complement.
CGAGGCCGCACCGCGCGCCAAAGCCGTGGGCGTCGCCGGCGGGGACGGAACCGTTGCCGCCGCGGCCGCAGTCGCGGTCGCCCACAACCTGCCGCTGGCCGTCATTCCGGCCGGCACGCTGAATCACTTCGCTGCCGACGTCGGTATCCGGTCGCTGGACGACGTCGTGTCCGCGGTGGAGGCAGGCGAGGCGGTACGGGTCGACATCGCCGAAGTCGGCGGCATCCCGTTCCTCAACACCGCGAGCATCGGCGCCTACCCGGAGATGGTCCGCCGTCGCGACGAGCTGGCCCCCCGCTTGGGAAAGTGGCCTTCGCTGGTGATCGCAGCGGCTCAGGTCCTGCACGATCAGAAGCCGATCCGAATGAACCTCAACGGCATCACGGTCTCGGCATGGATCGTGTTCGTCGGCAACTGCTCATACACCCCGCGTGGCCTCTCGCCGGCCTGGCGGCCGCGGCTGGAGGATGGGCTGCTCGACCTGCAGTATCTGCGCGCGGACACCAAGTGGAGCCGCAGCCGTACGGTGCTCACGCAGCTCTTTGGCATCACCGAGCACACTGGCCTCTATCGCGACCAGATGGTCAAAGAGGTCGTGGTCCGTTCGCTGTCCGGACCGCAAGAGATTGCCCGGGACGGTGAGCCTGCGGAGTCGGCCACCGAGTTCCACTTCGTCAAGCGACCGGGCAAGCTCATCGTCTACCGCCCGCACGACCTCTGACCCGAGTCCATGACCAGCGACGGACTTTCTCCGGAGAAAGTGCGGTCTGGAAGCGCGCAGACGCGACATTCTCCGGAGAAAGTGCGGTCAGTGGACCAGGGAACGACCGGGTCCACCGACGGCTGGGGTATCGACCTGCGGTGGGTGGATGCCCATGACGTCGAGCAGACCGTGGGCGACAAGACCGTCGACGCGCTGCGGGCGGCCATCGGTCGACCGCCGGCTGATCTGGCGAAGACAGCGCCGTTGGTCGTACGGCCAGGCGACTTGCTGGGCGGCCTACCCGGCGTCGTGGGCCCGCTCGACGTTGTCCTGGAGGATGGATCGAGCCGTCGGTTGGGTGAGGAGATCCCGGCGGACTTTCCGCTCGGCTACCACCGGGTACGAACCTCGGACGGCGGAAGTGGCCGGATGCTGATCGTCTCCCCCGGACGCTGCTGGCTGCCCGAGGGCTGGCGCGCTTGGGGTTGGACGGTCCAGCTGTACGCCGCTCGCTCTGACTCCAGTTGGGGCTTCGGCGATCTGGGCGATCTGCGCTCGATCCGGGAGTGGGCGCAGGCAGCCGGTGCGGGGTACCTGCTGGTCAATCCGCTGCACGCCGTAGCACCGACGTACCCGCAGGAGCCCTCGCCGTACCTTCCGGCCAGCCGTCGTTTCCGCAACCCACTGTACCTACGCGTCGAGGACGTTCCGGGTGCCGAC
>JALZIL010000199.1 GCA_030860305.1 Actinomycetota bacterium | reverse complement strand
GGAGTGCACCGCGCCGATGGCTGGGGTGGTGACTACGGGCGCGTGACCCGCCCGATGCATGTCTCGCCGGTCAGCGAGTTGGTGGCCCTGCCGACGATCTTGTCAGGGCCGCTGCGGCTAGGGGCTTTGATGTTGACCTCGAAGGACCCGCTCGGTGCCACCGTCGCCCGGGTGCCTTGGAAGAGCCGCACGCCGTTGTCGGTGATCCGCACCTGCCACTGCTGACCATTGATGTTGCTGTCGACTTCGAACTCGATCTCGAGACCGCCGTCGCGGGGCTTGGCTTGGAGCTCCCAGTCGCTGCTGCCGCTGCACGGGCCCTCTCTGGTGACGCCGTCTCCGCCGCCGCTCGCAGCGGCCGGACTGGCGATGGCGGTGCTGGCGAACGCGGCCAGGGCGATCGCCGTCATGCGGGTCTTGGTGAGCCTGATCATCGCTTTCCCTCCTGCTGTGGGGCGATTCTCGGCCGCCCACTGATTCTCTGGCGGCAACGATGGCGGCGTGGCGGTCGCAGCATCCAGTGGACTTAGGTACTCGTACGCACGGTGCTGGACGGCCCTTTGACCTGGCACCCGCGGCTGGGCTCACTCAGGCGACGCCTCAGCCACGATCACTCGCCCACCTCGGCTGCCGTACCGGAGGTGATCCGGAGCAGTTCGGCGTAGCTGGTCGGGAACACCGTCGATGGATGGCCGGCCGCAGCCCAGATCTGCTCGTAGCGCGCCAGTTCGATGTCGACCAGGGTCCCGATCGGCTGCGGGTGCCCGACCGGTGCCACTCCGCCGATGGCTTGGCCGGTGTGCCTGCGTACGAACTCGGGATCCGCACGACGCAAGCTGGCGATTCCGAGCAGGGCGGCCACCTTGGCGGTGTCCACGCGATGCGCGCCGCTGGTCATCACCAGCAGCGGGGATCCATCCGCATCGAAGATCAAGCTGTTCGCGATCGCACCGACCTCGGTGCCCAACTGCTCGGCCGCCAGCGCTGCGGTGTGCGCCGCTGCCTCCAGGACGCATACCTCGCCGACGACACCGGCATCGCGCAGCTGGCGGGTGACTGATTCGACCCTGGGATTCACCCGGCCAGTATCCCGATCCCGGAGCTCCTTCGATCCGGGTACAGCTCAGAGCAGGAGGCGACCATGCAGGTGGCGACCCGACACAACCCCAGCTTCGCGGTGGCCAGGGTACGCGTCCCCGGAGCGGTCCTGGAACCTGTCCAAGGGCTGCTGGCTGACCAGCGAGTGGAGCGTCTCCGTCGATACCAGATGGGGTGGGTTCGGCAACCTGATCGGCGGTGAGGGCGGGTTCCTGATGCGGGCCACCGGTCAGGGGCAACTGCTGGTCCTCGACACCGGACACCTGGTGGCCTACAGCGACGGGATCGGAGTCTCCACCCGCCGGATGGGCGGATCGACCATGACCGCCCTCAAGAGCGGGGAGGGACTGGTCTTCGAGTTCACCGGTCCCGGGGAGGTGCTGGGGCAGAGCCGCAATCCGGCCGGTCTCGTCTCGTACCTGGCAGCCAGGGGGCTCGGCGCGCGTTCGTGACGCCGACGGGCATGCTGCTTGGGTGAGTCCAGGCGCTGACCCGACCGCCGGCGACCCACCGGCGAGCCCCCCGAAGCTCCCTCGGGAAGCCTGGATCCTTGGTCTGGTGGCCGCCTGCGTGGCGATCGGATACGGCATCGTGGCCCCCGCCATCCCGGACTTCGCGCTCGAGTTCGGAGTCAGTCGCACCTTGGCCGCTCTGGTGGTCACCGCCTTCGCCGGGATGCGGATCGTGTCCGCGCTGTTCTCCGGCCGGCTCGTCGATCGATTCGGTGAGACCCGAGTGCTGGTGACCGGAATCGCGCTTGCGGCCGTGACCAGTGGGGCGGCCGGGTTCGCGCAGAGTTACCCGCAGCTGCTGATCCTGCGAGGGCTCGGCGGACTGGGGTCGGCGATGTTCACCGTATCGGCAGTCGTCCTGCTGATCCGGACTTCGCCGCCGCAGGTCCGTGGCCGGGCAAACAGCGTGTTCTTCGGTGGCTTTCTGGTCGGTGGAATCGCGGGGCCAGTGGTCGGCGGACCGCTTGCTGCACTCTCGCTGCGGTTGCCCTTCTTCATCTATGGCGCGCTGCTGGTCGTCGCAACACTCGTCGCGCTGGTGGCCTTTCGGCGTCTGCCGCCGCCGGTGTACGTACCTGATCCGAACGACGACGGCCCGCCCGGCCCGTCGAGCATCGGATCGATGCTGAGAATCCCGGCCTACCGGGCGGCGATCGGGGCCAGCCTCGGGACGGGATGGCTGGCCTTCGGGGTGCGCTTCTCACTCATTCCGTTGTTCGTCGGTGAGGCGCTGGATCTCGGTACGGAGTGGACCGGCATCGGGCTGGGAGTCTTCGCCGTGGCCAACGCGGCAGCGCTGTTCCCGTCCGGGCGCTGGGCCGACCGGGTGGGCCGTAAGCCGCTGATGATCCTGGGAACGACGTCGGCGACCGTCGGCATGGCGATCCTCATCGCGCCCGCCGACCTCACGCTGTTCCTGATCGCGATGGCCGTGTCCGGAGTCGGTACCGGCATGCTCGCAGTGGCGCCGGCGGCCATCGTCGCCGACGTCGCGCCGGCCCGAAGTGGCGGTGCCGTCGCGTTCTACCAGATGTCGCTCGACGTGGGGGCGATGATCGGTCCGCTTGCGGCCTCGGCGCTGGTCGACAGCGGGGGATGGGGCTCCACACCGGCGGCCGGCTACTCCACCGGATTCGCCCTGACCACCGCGGTGCTCGCGATCGGTGTCCTACTGGCCATCAGGATGCCGGAGACCCGCCCGGTGTAGGCGCGGGGACTTTCTCCGGAGAATGTGCGGTCGGGACCGTTCCAGATGGCTCTTTATCCGGAGAATGTCCGTTGGTCAGAACGCAGCGTCAGCCGGGAACTCGATCTGGACCGCCTGGCGAGTGGCGATCAACGGGGCGATGATCTCCGTGACGATTCGCTGGTGTTGAGGATGGTCGAGGTAGGCCGGCAGGGCGTCCGGGCTCTCGAGCACGGCGGCCACCGCGAAATCGGCGTTGCCCTCTCGGAGACCGAGGTCCGGGCCGAATCGATAGGAGAGCAGTTCGGGGATCTGCGCGGGCAGCGAGCTCAGGCCTTCGATGACGGACACCACGTCGTCATTGGTGACGTCGCGGCGCCAGCTGAAGGTCACCAGATGCATGATCACGCCGTCGAGCGTACTGACCGGACAACGCTGCGCTGCCGGGGTTGACGCCGAGCCAGGCAAGCTGTTGACTGACTTCAGGCATTCGAACATGTGTTCGAATGCCTGAGGTGTCGCTGTTGGACACCGCAGAAACTGAGCCGGAGCCGTTGCCCTCGACCCGTATCGGCTCCGGCTCAGTGGGCAGCGTCACTCGATGGGGCCGTTCAGTTGTGCAGGAGGTGTCATGCGGGGCAATTGCGCCGAGAGCGAGCGGTGCGCCGCAGCCGAGCATCTCACGAGGCGGGGCGGTCATGAGCCGTCTGCCTGAGGCCGGTCGGGGTGAACGGATCGACGTGGAAGCGGGTACCCGGACGTACTCGAGCGCGACACCGGAACGGTTCTGGTGGCGCGAGCGTCGGTACGAGGTTGCTGTCATCCTCGATCACTGGTTGGAATCCGGACCCTGGTGGCGTCGGTTCAGCGGCGGCGAGGCGATCGTGCAACTGCACTGGTGGCGGGTGGAGACGCGACCCGGCCCCGGTCCGAGCGGTGGCCCCGGTGGCGTCTACGACCTGTGCTGGGACGAGGCGGCCAACCGATGGGTGCTGGGTCGTGTCCATGACTGACTCTCAGTCCAGAGCAGCCTCTCGGGCCAGAGCAGCGGGTTTCCGGTCTGATGGGCGCGGGTCGGCGGCGTCATTGCTGGCTCAGGCACGTACCGAACTGGTGGAAGCAGCCACCGAACCTGAACCCGAACCTCGGTACGCCCGAGCACATCTGGCTGCACTACGTGCGGCTGCGGCGGTGCTCGCCCAACGCAGTGCGGCCGGGTTGCGACCGAGGCGGCGTGGATTGCACAGTGCCTGGGATCTGCTGTTCGAGTTGGTCCCGGAACTGGGGGAATGGGCCGGGTTCTTCGCGGCCGGTGCGGGCAAGCGGGCCGCTGCCGAAGCGGGACTCGTCGGTTCGGTGACTGCCCGAGAGGCCGATGACCTGATCCGGGAAGTGGCGACCTTCTGCCGCCTCGTGGAAAGGGTGACCGGAGGCGACAGGGAGTGAGCATCGACCGAGGAACGAGGGAGGAGCGGAGCGACCGGGGAGCCGACAATCAGATGCAGCGGCGACAGGGAGTGAGCAGAGTGATCGATCGAGGGCTGTCAAAAGACCTCGACGGCGCACCGACTGCCGGGCGCGCGGCCCAGCCGGGCATCGGTGGTGACCAGCGGTACGTCGAGGGCCTCGGCCAGGGCGATGTAGGCAGCGTCGTAGGTGGTCATCGAGTCGCGAAGTTCCCAGATCCGGTCTCGGAGGTCAACATGGGAGTAGCGGGTGATCGTCAGGGCGAGGAACTCGGCCCGCGCAGTCTCAGCGAGTCCGGTCTTGCTCGGATGATGCATGGCCAGTCGGCGCAAGGCGTGCAGTACCTCGAGGTCGATGAGATGCGGGGCCTGCCAGAGTTGCCCTACGACACGATGGACCAGCGGTGCGGAGAAAGGGTCCCCGCCGACCACGTCGAGAACGGCCGACGCGTCGATCACGATCACCGCTCGTCGCGGCCTGAACGGACAGCCTCGACGATCTCTTCTCGACTGAAACCTCCCGGACGCAGCGCTGCGCGCAGGAGTATCTGGGCGTTGGTCGAGCGGCCAGCGACCTGGGTCAGTTCGGTGAGCACGTACTCCGACAGTGACACCCCTGCGGCCGCTGCCTGCTCGCGCAGGCTTGCGTGGACGTCGTCGGGCACGTTGCGGACCTGGATGACTCTGCTCACGTGGGGGACCGTACACCCATTTTGGGTGCACGGCCGTGAGTGACCCGTACGTACATCTGCACGTCGCCTCCGGCTACTCCCTCCGGTACGGCGCCAACCACCCGAGCGACCTGGTCGAACGGGCCGCTGAACATGGGATGACCGCCTTGGCGCTCACCGATCGGGACGGTCTGTCCGGAGCGGTGAAGTTCGCGGTGGCCTGCCGGGAGGCCGTCATCCGGCCGATCTTCGGACTAGATCTGGCCATCGGCCCAAAGGCCGGACAGCAGCCGATACGTCCGCCTGGCCGCAAGGCTCCGGCTCGCGGCGGGGCCAGCGTGGATGGCCGATCGCCACGGGTCACCGTGCTGGCCCGGGCTGGGACCGGGTGGCGAGCGCTGTGCCGGCTCACCAGCGCCACGCACATGGCCGGCGAGCGGGGGATGCCGGTGAGCAGCCGGGATCTCGTGGCCGAGCATGCCGGCGAGGGGGCCCTGGTCGCCCTGCTCGGTCCGGATTCGACGGTGGGCCGAGCGCTGGCTACCCGCCGGCCCGACCTCGCCGAGGCCGAACTAGCGGCCTGGCGGGACTGTCTCGGTGCCCAACAGGTCTATCTCGAGATCGTCCACCACCGGGCTAAGGGTGATCGGGCCAAAGCAGAATCGATGCTCCGGTTCGGTCTGCGGACCGGCGCGCCGATGGTGCTCACCAACGCGGTCCGCTACGTGGATCCGTTCGACGCGCCGACCGCGGACGTCCTGGACGCGAGCCGGCGGCTGGTCCCGCTCGATCTGCGCCACCTCGACCGGCGCAGCGCCGAGGGTTATCTCAAGTCCGGCAAAGAGATGGCCGACATTGCCGCGGACCTCGCCGACGACGAGATCGGGACCAGGTTGCTCACCGCGACCGCTCGCCTCGCCGAGCAGTGTGCGGTCGACCCGCGGCGCGACCTGGGGCTGGGCACCGTGCATTTCCCGGAACTCGATGTCGTGCGTGCTCCGAGCGAGGCGGGACTGCGTGACGGAGAGGTGCTCTCCCAGCGCTGCGAGGCGGGCTTCGGCCGGCGAGGGATGACCGTCATCGATGCCGTACGACAGCGTCTGACCGACGAGTTGGAGGTCATCGGGAAGATGGGCTTCCCGTCGTACTTCCTGACCGTCGCCGATGTCGCCGACCTGATCCGCTCCATGGGGGTTCGCGCGGCCGCCCGCGGCTCGGGGGCGGGGAGCCTGGTCACCTACCTGCTCGGGATCTCCGACGTCGACCCGATCCGCTACCGGCTGCTCATGGAACGGTTCCTGTCTCCGCTGCGAAAAGCGTTGCCCGACATCGACATCGACGTCGAGTCGGCGCGTCGGATGGAGGTCTATGACGCGGTGATCGACCGGTACGGCGACGACCGGGTCAGTTGCGTGTCCATGATGGACACCTACCGGGTACGACACGCCATCCGCGATGTCGGTGCGGCGCTGGGGATGCCGCTGGGTGAGATCGACACGCTGGCCAAGGCCTTCCCGCACATCCGCGCCAACCAGGCCAGGGCCGCGCTGCGTGACCTCCCGGAGTTGCGAGCCAGCGGGATCGGGCAGGCCAAGCTCGAATTGCTTTTCGACCTGGTAGAGAGTCTCGACGGGCTGCCCCGCCATATCGCCCTGCACCCGTGCGGGGTCCTGCTCTCCGATCGCACCCTGCTCGATCGGACCCCGGTCGAGCGCAGCTTCCTCGGTTACCCGATGAGCCAGTTCGACAAGGACGACGTCGAGGAACTCGGCCTGCTCAAACTCGACCTGCTCGGCATCCGGATGCAGTCGGCGATCGCGCACGCACTCGACGAGGTACGGCGGGTGGACGGGATCGAGGTGGACATCGATGCCATTCCCCGCGATGACCCGACGACCTACGAACTCATCCAGTCCACCCGGACGCTGGGGATGTTCCAGATCGAGTCGCCGGGACAGCGCGAGTTGGTCGGCAAGTTCGCCCCGGAGAGCTTCGAGGACATCATCATCGACATCTCGCTGTTCCGGCCCGGCCCGGTCAAGAGCGACATGGTCACCCCGTTCCTGATGGCCCGGCAGGGCTGGGCGGAGCCGTCCTACCTGCACGAGAGCCTGCGGTATTCCTTGGAGCAGACCGGTGGTGTGGTGGTCTTCCACGAGCAGGTGCTCGAGATCGTGCACACGGTCACCGGGGTCACCCTGGCCGAGGCCGACGAGGTCCGACGGGCCTTGGGGCACAAGGACGGCCATCCGGAGGTGCAGGCCTGGTTCATGCCGATCGCGCTCAAGCGCGGATATTCGTTGCCGGATGCCGAACGGATCTGGACAGTGCTGGCAGCCTTCGGCTCGTTCGGGTTCTGCAAGGCCCATGCCGCCGCTTTCGCGCTGCCGACCTACCAATCGGCCTGGCTCAAGGCGCACCACACCGCGGCCTTTGTCGCCGGGGTGCTGACCCACGATCCGGGGATGTATCCCAAGCGGTTGATCCTGGACGACGCCCGCAACTTCGGGATCCCGGTCCTGGGCCTGGACGTGAACATCTCCGACGGCGTCTACCGGGTGGAGCGAGTAGCAGATCCGGAAACCGACTGGGCGCTACCGGACTGGCTCCCGGCTCGGATGCCTGATCCCACCCGGTACGGCATCCGGTTGTCCCTGGCCGACGTGAAGGGCATCAACGACGCGGAGGTGACCGGCATCGTGGCCGGTCGGCCGTACGCCTCGCTCTCAGACTTCTTCTATCGCGCGGGCGCGTCCCGCCCGATCGTGGAGCGGTTGATCGTGGCGGGTGGATTTGACTCGCTCTACCGGATCGGCCAAGCCAGTCCGGTACGCCGGCGGGGGACGGTGAACCGACGCGACCTGCTCCTGCAGACCAAGGAACTCGACCAATGGGTGCGTGGGGCCAGAAAGGCCACCGGGACGCTCACCCCGAGAGGCCGGAGGCGGTCGGCGGCTGCAGGAGGAACCCAGCTGATCTTCGACTTTCCCCTACCTGGCGATCAAGAGCTGGCCGGGTCGGCCGGCGGGCTGCCGGAGATGACCGAGGCCGAGCGGGTCAGTGCGGAATTGGAGGTGCTCGGTCTAGATGCCAGCCGGCATGTCGTGGACTTCTACGCGCCGCTGTTCGGGGCGCTGGGAATGGTTCGGGCCAAGGACCTGCTCGGTGTGCGGAGCAGATCCGAGGTGCTGGTGGCCGGGGTGAAGGTCGCCACCCAGACCCCACCGGTGCGCTCGGGACGCCGGGTGGTCTTCGTGACCCTAGACGACGGTACGGGCTGCGCGGATGCGACCTTCTTCGAAGACGCCCAAGGAGCTTATGCCGCAACGGTCTTCCACTCCTGGCTGCTGGTCATCCGCGGCGAGGTACGCCGGACCGGCCCACGCGGGATCTCGTTGCGGGCGACCGGTGCATGGGAACTGCCGACGCTGTACGAGGCATGGAACTCTGCCGGCCTCGACGGGGTGACCGATCTGATGGACCAGACACCTGCCTCACCCCAGCCAGGTAGTCGGTCAGGCTCCGCCGGCCGGCTCGACTTCTCCGAGCAGGCCATCCAGGGAGCAGCTGAAGCCCGCTCACCCCGACCGGTCATGGCGAGGCCGGTACTGGTGCATCCCACCGGTTTCCGGATGTCGCCGTACTCCGACCTGAAACCGCCGGGGGAGGACACCAAGACGGCACCGAGAAAACTCTGGCACGCCAGTCCCGGCAGCAGCGGCCACTGACCCGGTCGCTATCTGAGGGCCATTGCCACGGACGCCGGTCGTGGCCCCCATTAGGCTCGGTGGGGACATGATTTCCACCTCCGCCAGGCCACCGGATGTCGGATCATCGCGTGCGGCTGCGGTGTGGGCAGCACTGGAGCCGATTCTGAGCGACGGACCGCTGCGCGTGTTGGACGTCGGCGGCGGCACCGGAGGGTTCGCCGTACCGCTGGCCCAACGTGGGCACACCGTCACCGTTGTCGACCCGAGTCCAGATGCCCTGGCACTGCTGGCCCGCCGGGCGCAGGCGGTTGGTGTCGCTGGCGCGGTGACCGGCGTTCAGGGGGACGGCGACCGGCTGGCCGAGGTTGTTGCGGCCCAGAGCGCGGATCTGGTGCTGTGCCACCACGTCCTGGAATTCGTCGACGAGCCGGTGACTGCCGCGGCCGCGTTGGCCACCTGCGTACGGACCGGTGGGTGGGTCAGTTTGCTCGCGGCCAACCAAGCCGCCGCAGTGTTGGCCAGAGCCGTGGGAGGTCGGCCCGAGGAGGCGCTGGCGTTGCTCCACGGGCAGCCCGACGCGGCGCGACACCGACGCTTCGACATCGATGAACTGCACGACCTGGTGGTCCACGCGGGTCTGTCGGTAGAGCAATGGCACGGGGTACGCGTCGTGGCCGACCTGCTTCCTCCCGCCGAGGTTGCCGCCGAGCAGAGTGCCGCCGTACGGCAACTGGAAGCTGTCCTTGCCCAACGTTCGCCCTACCGTGATCTGGCAAGCGACGTTCATCTGCTGTGCCGCCGGTGACCGGAGCGCCGCATCCCCTAGCTGAACCGGGTCGGAGGCAGGCCGGACCGAACCACTCCCGCCCGGACGGACTGTCCGTTCCGGCGTATGGCCGCAGCAGCCTCGCCGAACTGTTGCCGGCGATCTTGGCCGCACTCGGCGTGGCCGGATTTGTCGACACCCTCGGTCTGGCGCCGGCTCTGGCCGGTGTACGCCGCGTCGTGCTGCTGCTCGTCGACGGGTTGGGGGAGCACAACCTCGCTGCCAACTCGGAGGCTGCGCCGGTTACCGCATCCCTGCCTAGCCCGATCGGTGCCCTGCAGGCGGCAAGCCCGTCGACGACTCCGGTCAGTCTGGCCACGTTGAGCACCGGTGTGCCACCTGGCGAGCACGGCATCGTCGGCTTCACCGTCGCGGTCCCAGGCACCGATCGGCTGCTTACTCATATCGAGTGGGGGACCGACCCATCCCCCAAGGAGTGGCAACCGGCGCGAACCATATTCGAGCGGGCCGCGCAGGCCGGCGTGAGCGTCCATGCAGCGGGGCCGGCCAAGTTCATCGGCTCCGGTCTCACCGAGGCCACTTACCGGGGGGCCAGCTATCTGACGGCGGTCGGCCCCGGAGACCTGGTTGCTCGAGCCGTCTCCGCTACTGGAGACGGCCAGCCTTCGTTGCTCTACGCCTATCACGGCGACCTCGACATGACCGGGCACATCCGCGGCTGCGCCAGCGACGCCTGGCGGTTCGAGCTCGGCCAGGTCGACGCACTGGTGGCCTCGATCCTGACTTTCATGAAGCCGGACACAGCTCTTGTCGTCACCGCCGATCACGGCATGCTCGACGTTGCGACCGACGGCAAGCTGGACCTTGATGCAACCCAGGACGCTCCGGACGGGGCCGACGCGGCCGCGCTCGCAGCCGGAGTTCGAGTGGTGGCAGGGGAGCCCCGCGCCCGTTTTCTCTACACACAAGCCGGAGCCACCGGCGACGTGCTTGCGGCCTGGTCGTCCGTCCTGGGGGAACGGGCCTGGGTGATGTCCCGGGAGCAGGCGATCGACGAGGGCTTGTTCGGCCCCATGGTGCACACAGCGCATGCCGAGCGCATCGGGAACGTGCTGGCCTGGGCACGCGGCAGCTTCGCCATCACCGCCAGCCGCCGAGAGCCCGGCGCCCACTCCCTGATCGGATACCACGGCTCGTTGACCGCTGCCGAGCTAGACGTTCCGGTACGCATCGGCCGTGGCTGACGGAGGGAGGCACGTGCCGTCGAGGGACGTTGGGTTGGGCAAAGCAGGTTCTACCTCTGGCCGTGAGGATTCCGACTCGCAGCGTCGGGCCACCTGGCTCGCCATTCTGCCTGGGCTGATCCTGGCGACCGGCCTGGCCGGCATAGCCTGGGTGGCCGGGTCACTGGCGCCCGTTGTCGGCGGACCGGTATTCGGAATCGTGCTGGGCATGACCGTTCGGGCGGTGTGGCAACCGCCGTCGCTTTTCGGGACAGGCTTGGCCTTTGCGGGGAAGTACGTCCTGCAGGCGTCGGTCGTGCTGCTCGGGCTGGGGCTGAGCCTCGGCCAACTGCTGCGGACGGGGGTGGAGTCGTTTCCGGTGATGATAGGCACGTTACTGATTGCTTTCGGCGCAATGTTTGTCTTCGGCCGACTATTGCGCGTCGATAGTGAGCTTCGAACGCTGGTCGGGGCGGGAACAGCCATTTGCGGCGGGTCAGCAATTGCAGCCACCAGCGCCGTAATAGCGCCGACTCAGGCAAGTATCGCCTATGCGATATCAACCATCTTTCTCTACAATGCGATCGCCGTGCTCCTGTTCCCTTTCCTCGGGCACCTGTTGGACTTGTCGCAGAATGCGTTCGGTCTCTGGGCAGGAACAGCGATCAACGACACGTCATCGGTGGTGGGGGCCGGATATACGTACGGGATGGCTGCAGGGGACTACGCCGTCGTCGTGAAGCTCACCCGAACGACGATGATCATCCCGATGGTGCTTGTGATTGCGTTCTTTCACATACGAGCCAAGCGTAAGCAGATGGTCGCGGACGCTGCAGTACCCGGCTCCCGGCTGCCATGGCGAAAGATAGTTCCATGGTTCATCATGTGGTTCGTCCTGGCGGTGGCGATCAGCTCGCTCGGTGTCATCCCCGAGGCTGCCCAGAACGCCACCGGGGTGCTCGCGCGCGCGATGATCACCGTGGCGCTGACGGCCATCGGACTCTCGGCGCAGTTCTCGGCGATGCGGCACACAGGTGTGCGGCCGCTGCTTTTCGGTGGGCTTCTCTGGGTGACGGTTGCTGTTTCCAGCCTGGCTCTGCAGGCGCTGTTCGATCAACTCTGATCAGCGTCGATACTGTCGAATGCAGCAATTCAACGCATACATGCGGAATTCTTGGTTCTCGCCATGCTCATCGGTCTTCCACCTCACGCAAGCTGACCAGCTCGAACAACCTGATCGCCGCTGGGTGGGTGGCCGAGCAGGTCAGCCTGTTCAGCGCAGAAGCGTGGGTCGTACCGACCTCGACCTCATACTCGGTGCCATCGATGTGGGCCAGCCGGGCCACCCACCGGGCCAGGTCTGCGCGATGCAGGCCGAGCGGGACGACGGCGCTGATCCGGTGCTCGCCGAGATGACTCCGCAGATAGTGCTCCGCAGCCTGGGTAGGGGCGGCCTGGATGCTTGCCCCGCGGAAGTACGTGGACTCGATCAGACCGTCCCGATGCGCAGCAGCGGTCCGGAGCGCGGAGTCCCCGTCTAGGCCGCCGTAGTAGAGACCGTTCGGTAGGACGACGATGTTGGCGGCAAATCTGTCACCCCCGACATGCGAAGTCTCCCAGGTGATGTCCGGATAGTGCGCGGCTAGGGCAGCGTAGGCCGGGCGACCGTACAGAGCGCAGCAGGCGTCGTGCCTGGCGTGGGTGCACACCAGAAAGATTGGTTCCGCACTGCTGTCGCCCTCCGAGCCGTCGAACGACAGATCGAGCAGCTCGCCCTCCTTGTCGTACTCGCCCCACCAACTGGCCGGGGTGTCCGCACCGGAGTCGACGTATGCCCAGCGCCGACTCCGTGCGGGCTGCGTGCGGTCTGGCGGCCTGCGGATGACCTGGATCCGGATTCCCTGCGCGCTGGTGAGCGCCAGCAACCCGGTGGCGACATCTTGGGCAAACAAGGATTGGCGCAGGGCGTGCCGGCCCCAGCCACCCGGCTGCTCGATCAGCAGCCACCGGGTCGCGGGCGCGGCGGTGGCAATCAGCGGATCGCGTCGGCGACGAGCGGAGGGTGCACAGCGTTGCGGGTCCACCTTCGGTACTGGTCGGCGGGGCCGCGTGCGCGGTGTGGGGACGGGGTCGCTCGCTCCCATCAGACGAGGACCGCAACGCCGCCGCGGACCAGCTGGCGAGCGAGATCGAGGGCGGCCGCGGGATCGAGGTCGGCGATCTCGCCGAGTCGTACGCGCTGACCGGCCACGAGCGCGGTGAGGGTCGAGGCGGCGCCTGCGGGGAGGTCGAGGATGTGAGTTGCGGTCTCGAGTCTCAGCCCGTTCTCGCCGGGGTGCCAGTGCAGCGCGAGGTAGGGCCGAAGGGCGATCACGCTCTGGTCATCCAGGGCCGTCAGGGCGACGGCAGTCCGGATCGGGGGCACCGGCGCCGGCCGCGTCTGGGCCCAGACCTGGCGCCGCAGTCGGTCTCCGGCCGGGCCGACCTCGGTGTGCGCGAGCCAGCTGGTCAGCGCAGCCACCGTGCCTCGAACCTCGTCAGCGATGGCGCCTTCCGGATCTGTCAGGTCGATCCCGAGCGGCAGGCTGCGCCGAAGCTCAAGATCGGTCGCGGCTTGGGCCATGAGTGCCTCCACGATCGCGTACCGGGTCACCGAGTGCACGCCGATCGTCAGGTGGGCGCTGACGCCGTCCAGCGCCTGCGCGCCGTGGACAAAGCCGCGCGGGAGGTACAGCGCGTCGCCCGGTTCGAGCACCGTGTCGATCAGCGGATCCTGACCGCTGGCTTGCTCCACGGCCTGCTTGCGATCCGTCCAGGGCTGGGTCCGCAGCGGATCGGCCAGGACCGGCGGATGAATCTGCCAGCGCTTGGCACCGGCCACCTGCAAGACGAAGACGTCGTGGACGTCGTAATGGTGGGCGAAGCCCTGCGAGCTGCGCGGAGTCAGGTAGGCATTGACCTGTATCGGGTGGGCGACCTCGGCGCGCAGGGCAGCGGCAAAGTCGATCAGCGGCGGCCAGAGCCGGTGCAGGCCCTGCAGGACTAGGGTGTTGCCATCGGCGAAGAGATCGAGGACCTTGTCGTCGGCCACCTGGTCGGCGACGTCGGCACCTGCACCGCCACCCCTGGTGTAGCTGGCCGCGGGGCGGATCGAACCCGCCTTGGCCACCCGCAGGAACGGCGTACGAACGCCGCGCCGGGACAGCAGTTCGTCGACCGCGTCCAGGTCCAGCAGGTCGGTGAAGTTCCGGGGGAGCGTGTTTGCCGGGGAGAGCAGAGCCTTTCGCGACCAGTAGTCCGCCGCGAAGGCATCGGGCTCGACGTTCACGCAGCGGCGCAGGGCCGGAAAGCCGACGGCTTCCCGGCCCTGTGCCTCAGTGCCGTGGATCAGGCGCTGCCGTCCGCTCCACCGTCGGCACCGCCGTCGGAGCCATGCTCGTCACCGCCAAGGAGGCCGCCGCCGTCCGCGCCGCCGTCCGCGCCGCCGTCCGCGCCGCCGTCCGCGCCGCCGGGCAC